>CAYMGL010000099.1:0-9157 GCA_964389945.1 uncultured Actinomycetota bacterium | reverse complement strand
TGCAGCCGGGCGATCTGACCGGCGGCGCTGCCCACCGCCCCGGCGGCGCCGGAGACGAAGACGGTCTCGCCCTCGGCGAGGTCGGCGACGTCGTGCAGCCCGGCGTAGGCGGTCAGGCCCGTCATCCCGAGCACCCCGAGGTGGTACGACAGCGGGAGCGTGCCGGCCTCCACCCGGCGCACGGTGGCGGCGTCGGCGACGGCGTGCGCACGCCAGCCGAGGTCGTGGACGACGTACGCGCCCTCGGCGACGGCGTCCGAGCGGGACGCCACGACCCGACCGACCGCCCCGCCGCGCATGGCCTCACCGAGGTTCCACGGCTCGGCGTACGACTCGGCGTCGCGCATCCGACCACGCATGTACGGGTCGACCGACATCACGAGGTTCTCGACCAGCACCTGTCCGTCACCGACGTCGGGCAGCTCCGCCTCGACCAGGTCGAAGTCGTCGGGGCTCGGGGTGCCGGTGGGGCGACTGGCCAGCCGCCACTCGCGGGTCGTGCGCACGGTCGTCAAGGCAGGTGCCGTTCATCGGGTGGGCGTGTGCCGCGCACAACACCAGCGACGGCCGCCAGCATTCCGGGTCGCGATCAGCACCTCGCCCTCCGGGACCAGCGCCAGGATGTCCTCGACCGCCCTCCCGGTCGGCGCATCGTGGAGGAAGACGGGAACCGGGTGGCCCAGCGCCTCCTCGAGGCCGTCGGTCATGGCGTCGATGATCTCGTCGGCGGGGCGGTCGTCACGGAGGACCGGTCCGACCTGCACCTAGGGCAGGTCGACCTCGTCCTCGGTCGTGAAGCCGGCGCCGTCGGCGCGCAGGCCCACGACCTCGTTGTCCCGCTGGAACACCACGACGACGGTCTCGCCGAGCGCTGCTGCGTGCAGGGCCACGTCGCCCAGTGGGTGACGGCGGACGGGTTCGCCCGTCGCGTCCAGCACCACCAGCTCCCGGTCCATCGTGGCCGCCAGGGCGCTGTCACCGGCCCCCGTCAACGACGTGATCGGCGCACCGACGTCCCGCCGCCACAGCTCGGCCCCGGTGACGCGGTCCAGCGCGACCACGACCCCGGTCGTCGTGGCCAGCAGCACGTGGGTCGGCAGGAGCACCCCACCGTCCAACAGCTCCTCGTCGGCCATGTACGACCATGCGGTCCGGCCGTCGTCGAGGGCCACCGCGACGCGGCGGAGCGTGTCGCCGACGACGAGCAGCTCGCCGTCGTGCAGGGGGGTGCCGTCCCGCAGCGAGACGGGCGGACCAGTCCAGCGCGGCTCGCCGCTGACCGGGTCGACGCCGACGAGCGGGGCCACCCCGGACCACGAGCCCGGGTCCTGGGCGACACCGACCAGCAGGTCGTCGACGAGCAGCCGGCCGACGATCCCCGGCAGGTCGAGGCTCGACCCGGTCGTCCGGTCGATGACGTGGGTGGCCCAGACCCCACCCGTGTCGTCCCAGGTCTCGCTCCACACGGCGAGCAGGTCGCCCGTGGCCCCGATCGGCTGCAGGTAGCCCTCGTCGGGCGACATCGCGGCCAGCCCGGGCGGCGCGACGTCGACGAGCTCCCCGTCCCGCAACAGCTGCAGCGTGCCGTCACCCGCGTGCGCCACCATCGCAGGCGTCGGCGTGCCGGTCGCCGGATCGGGGACCATGCCGTGCAGCCACAACGCGCCGCCCGCCGCCAGTGCGTCCTCGCCGTCGGTCCACGGCGACAGGACGTCCGCCGTGGCCCGGACCTCACCGGAGGTCAGGTCCAACCACCGTGCGCCGCTCAGCTCGGTGGCGCGATCGGCGGGCCACCGGCCCGTCCGGGCGATCGCCACCGCACCGTCGACCACGGCGGCCGGGCGCGGTCCCCACAGTTGGGCCTCCAACGCGGGTGACGGGTCCACCGTCGTCAGCACGGCCCCGTCGGTCGAGTCGAGGAGTCGGATCACCGAGCCGGACCCGGCCACACCGTCCGGCCCGGGGGGCGGGAGCAGCGCCACGACGTCGCCCGCGACGAGGAGCCCCACCGCACCGCCCGTGTCCGCCTGCCACACGAGCTCGCCGTCCAGCGTGCGCGCCTCGACCTCGTCCGGTGTGGGGAGACGGACGACGAGGCCGCTGTCGGTCACGCCGATCGTCCCGCCGGTCCCGGCTCCCACCCCGTCGTCCCACGGACTCGAGAAGCTGCGCCCGACGGCGGTCCGGAGCACCGCCTCGTCGTCGTTCGCGGCAACCTCCCAGATCTCGAGGTCCTGCTCGACGGCCACGCCGAGCAGGGTGCCGCCGGCAGGGCTGCGCCCGATCAGCCACGGTGCCTCCTCGGTCGCGAACCCGCGGCGCAGCAGGACGTCGCCGGTGGTCGCGTCGACCACGTCCACGTCCCAGCCGGGCGGACCGTCCTCGGTCGCGGCGTCGGGGCTGCGCCGCCACGCGAACACGGCTCGGTCACCCCGGACCGAGGTCTCCACCTCGTCACCTGCCGCGACGTCGCGCTCGAGGAGGGTCGAGCCGTCGCGCATGGACACCAGCCGCAGGTCCCCCATCGGCCCGCGGTGCGGGTCGAGGAGCTCGCGGAGTGCGACCGCTGCCGGCTCGTCACCGTGACGACGTCGCTCCCACGTCTCGTGCCAACCCGGCAGCTCCGCGATGATCGTGCCGTCGTCGTGCACGAACAGGACGCCCTCGTCGCCCGACAGCATGGTGACGTCCGCGCCGCGGACCGCGGGCCACAGCGGTCGGTCGAGCAGCCCCGGCGCGAGCTCGACGCGTGCCAGGACCGCACCCGTCAGCCGATCCACGGTGACCAGCTCCGGTCCGGACAGGCGCACTGCGGACCGCCCGCCTGTCGCGTCGCCGAACCACGGTGTCCGCACGACGTCGCCCGTGTCGAGGTCGACCACGCGCCCCGCGATCTGGACCCTCCGGTCACCGACGAGCAGCTGTCCGGGATCGCTCCACCACCCCTCGTCGGGCAGCTGGTGCGACCAGCTGAGCCGGAGCTCGGTCGGCGGTGGCCCGGTCGAGGTCATGCCGGTCCCGGCGTCCGTCCTGCCGAGGACGGCGACCGGTGGCTGCGACCGCAGCGCGGCGGCTGCCAGCGCGACGACCAGGAGCCCCGCCAGCAGACCCACTGCCGCGCGTCGACCGCGGACCCCCGAGGTCGGTGCCGACGCCTGCCCCGAGGCGTCGAGGACGACGTCGTCGGCCGCCTGCTCGGGCGCTGCAGCTGGCGGGACGGCTCGTGCGCCACACGTGCCGCACCACGTGGCCCCACGGACGAGCGCCGCTCCGCACGACCCGCACGTGCCGGTGCCACGTCGCAGCGACCAGCCCATCAGCCGGCCGGTCGCTGCAGCACGAGCACGACCTCCATGGCCTCGTCGGCCGCCGGGGGGTGGGCCAGCGCGACGCGCTCCAGCCCGGCCTCCTCGTACACGGCGAGCTCGTCGGGCGACAGTGCCCACGGCGGGCCGTCCCACGTCTGGGCCGCACGCGGGTTGGTCGCGACGAGACCGACGTGCACGAGCAGGCCGCCGGGCGCGACCGTGGACGCGACCGCCCGCATGCCCGCCGCCCGGATGTCGGCCGAGAGCGACTGCACCGTCCGGACCTCGACCACCAGCCCTGCGGATGCCACCAGGTCCGGCGGCAGGTCGAGGAGGTCCGCGGTCCGGAAGTGCAGCGTGCCGGGTGCCTCGAGGTCCGCGAAGCGACGCTGCGCCCACGCGACGGCCGTCGGCGAGATGTCGAACCCGACGGTCCGGCAACCCCGTCTGGCCAGCTCGGCAGCGTCGTCGCCGAGCCCGCAGCCGATGACCAGCGCGTCACTGCCCGCGACCTCCAGGCCGGGCTGGTCGAGCCACGACAGGAGCAGCGGCGACGGCGCCTCGCGTGCCCACGGGACGGCGGCGGCGTCACCGCCGGCGCGGTCGTAGAGCGGCTCGAACCAGTCGGTCCCGCTGCGCTCGGCCATCACCGTCGCCCTCCCCGTGTCGACGACGGTACGGCACGCGGTGGAGTCCGGCGACGCGTCAGGGCAGCTCCACCTCGTCGCGCCGCGCGACCCCACCCCCGTCCGCTCGGAGGCCGACCGCAGCGTCGCCGACCACGGCGACGACCGTGCCGCCGAGCGCCGCGACGTGCCGCACCGGCCCCGCGCCGACGGCGATCCGCTGGACCTCCCGCCCACGCTCGTCGAGGTGGACGACGAGCCCGTCCGCGGTGCCGACGAGCACGTCGTCACCTGCGGCGGCCAGTGCGGTCGCCGGGACGCCCAGCGGCGCCCGCCAGCGCTCGGCGCCGTCGCTGCGGTCGAGCGCCACCACCTCGCCGGCGACGGTCGGCAGGGCGAGGAGCGAGGTCCCCAGCACGCCGCGGCCCGTCAGGGCGGTGCTCGCCTCGTGGCGCCAGGCCGGGCTGCCGTCCTCCAGAAGGGTCGCGGCGGCGGTCGTGGCGGCGGTCGCCACGAGCAGCTCGTCGTCGATCGCCCCGTCGAAGAAGCTGCCCGGCACGGCCGACCGCCACTGCTCGTCGCCCGTCCCGGGATCCAGCGCGACGAGCTCGTCCGCGGCCGGGTCGAGCGCGAGCACGAGGCCGTCGCGCAGGGCCAGACCGACCAGCCCGCGCAGGTGGCGGGTCGACCCGGTCCGACGGTCCACGAGGTGCGTCACGCTCGCGGCGACCCCCTCGAAGCTGTCGGTCCACAGGGCGACGTGGGCATCGGTCGCACCGACGACGCGTGCGAGGAAGCTGGCGACGTCGCCCTCGTCGGGCAGGTCGAGGTCGATCGTCCGGAAGCCGCTGCCGACCTCGAGCAGCTGGACGACGTCACGGCCGAGGTCACGCAGCACGACCGGCGTGGCCTGCCCGGTCGTGTCGTCGCGCACGACACCGACGAGCCGCCAGTTCCCGCTCGGCACCTCGTCGGGCGGTGCGACGCCGTCGAACACCTCCTCGGCCGTCCGTTGCTCCCCGCTGGCGAGATCGACCCAGCGGACGGTGCCCACGGACACGTCCAGCCCGACCGGCGACGGCGGCGCGAGCGCGAGGTCGTCGCTCAGGAGGGCCACCGGTGCCACGGGCGCGCCGGACCGGTCGAGCGGGGGGACGGTCGTGACCTCGGTGCCGTCCGCGGCGTCGAGCACGCGCGTGCGCCCCTCGTCCGGGACGAGGGCCACGAGGCCACCCGCCGCCGCGACGGCCACGGGACCGGTCGCGGGCCGTGACCAGCGCTGCCGGCCGTCACCACCGATCGCCGCCACCCGTTCGGTGCTCGCGTCGTGCACCACCACGACGCCGTCGACCATGGCCAGTCGCCGCAGCATGGCGCTCGCACCGGCCAGCAGCGCGTCGTCCACGCCGCTGCCGGCCCCTCGGAGCACGTTCCTGCGGACCTGTGTCACGGCCTCGACCTCGTCGTCGAGGCGCCAGATCGCCACCTCCTGCCCCGACCGTGTCGCCACGGCGACGGTGCCGTCGGCGAACGTGCCGAGGAGGCGGGGGGCGACGGCCGAGACGAGCCGCGCCCGCGCCAGCTGCCCGCCGCGACGCGCGTCCAGGAGGCGCAGGTCCCAGACGACGCCGGTCCCGGGCGCCCCGAGGTCGTCGGTGGTCGCGGCGGCGACGAGCGCACGGTCACCGACGACGTCCACGACCTGCGGGCCGTCGGCACCGACCTCGGCCACGACACTGCCGTCGCGGGTGGACACGAGCTTGCTGGGTGCGTCGGGCCCGACCCCGTCCCGGACGTTGACCGCGGCCGGGACGCCGAGCGCGCGGTCGTACTCCCGCTCCACCGCGCCGTCATGGCGGGCCAGCACCGTGCCGTCGTCGCGCACGAGCGCCGTCTGGCGCGCACGGTGGTCGACCACCACCGTGACGTCGCCCACCCGGACCGGGACGCCCGTGCTCGCCGTGTCGAACGAGGGCAACGGTGTGACCCGCAGGACCGTGCCCTCCAGCACGTCCAGCAGGACCAGCCCGTCGTCCGACACCGCCACCCCCACGCCGTCGCCACCGATCGCCGAGACGCCGGGCACCGTGCCGACGAGGCGACCCGTCGCGAGGTCCGCGACCCGGTCGTCGATCGCCAGTCGTCCGTCCCGGACCACGAGGCGCGGGTCGACGACGACCGTCCTCCCGCCGTCGTCCACGACCGGCACCGACCAGGCCAGTCGCAGCCCCTGCGGTGGCGGCCCCGACGCGGTCTGTCCACCGGCGCCGGCGGCCGTGCCGAGCAGTGGGACCGGCGCCGGCTCGCGGGTCACGCCGGCGACCAGCGCCGCCACGAGGACACCGACCAACGCGACGACACCGAGCAGCCGCGCCCGGCCTCCGCCGGGCGCGCGCTGCGCCGGTGCAGCGGTCGGCGCGGCGGCACCGGCGGCGTCCTCGGTGGCAGGTGCGGCAGCGACCCGGGCCCCGCACCGGCCGCACCACTGCGCCCCGCGCTCCAGGACAGCGTCACAGCCGGCACAGGTGCCCGGGTCGCGGGCGCGCAGCCAGCGCATCACGCCCGTGGGCCGCGGTCGATCACGTCACGTCTCCTCGACCGCGGACGGTACGACAGGACCGGTGACCGACGGTCACGGGACCTCGACCCGGTCGGCGGGCTCGACGAAGAACGCGCCCCGCCCGAACCCGACGACGTGTGCTCCGGTCGCGACGAGCACCTGCCCGTCCACGACGGCGACGTCGTCGACGGGCATCCGCCCGGCCCGCACGTCCTGCAGGACGGCGCCGTCCTCGTCGAGCACCCGGACACGACCGTCGTCGGTCCCGACCACGAGCTCGTCGCCACCCGCGGTCAGCGCCGTGACGTGGTCGTCGTCGCGCACCCAGCGGCGCACGCCGTCGTCGCGCCCCCACGCCCGCAGCGACCCGTCGCGGCCGGCGACGACGACGAGGGACGACGTGAGCACCGCGAGGTCGGTGTCGAGCACGACCGGTGTGGTCGCCCGCCAGGCGGTCCGCCCGCCGGTCGTCGCCGTGACCGCTGCGGCGCCCACCTCGACGGCGAGGTCGCCGTCCACCAGCGTCGGGGTCGAGGGCGCACCGCCCGCACCGACGGGTGCCAGCAGCTGCGCGAGCGTCGGCCCGAGTTCGGACGGGTCGATGCCGAGCAGCCGCCCGTCGGGCAGGGCGAACACCGGCCGCACCGACGCCCCGACCTGCACGCGACCGAGCAGCACGGCGTCGCGAGCCGCGTCACCGGCCTCGTCGAGGAGCGCTGCGGCCAGGCCGGTCCCCGCACTGCGCCGGCCGCTGCCGGGCTCGAGCCACAGCTGCTGCGCCAGCGGCACCGGTCCGGCCGCGTCACTCACCCCGACCAGGCCGCGGAGCACACCGACGAAGCGACGGGCGGCGACGTCGTCGGTCACGCGGTCGGCCAGCAGGTCGCCGGTCAGGGCGTCCAGCAGCCGCAGTCGGGTCTCGAGCAGCGACCCCTGGGCCGCGACCGCGCTCGTCTGCCAGTGCGGGGTCCGCCGCAGCACCACGCCACCGTCGGCGAGGACCCCTTCGTCAGCCCGGGTCGGCTGGCTCCAGCGCACCCGACCACCACGGTCGACGAACCGGACCTCCTGGCGCACGGGACTCACGTGCACGATCCCGTCCGTCGTCACGGCCGCCACCGGCCACCCGTCGTCGGTCCTGCCGGTCCCGCTGACGACCACCTCACCCACCCGGCTGCCGTCGACCGGGTCGAGCCAGACGGCCGCGGTCGACTGCCCGGCGCTCCAGTAGTGGACGACGACCGCGCCCTCGACGGCCGTCAGCGCCACCGCGTCGGGGGCCCCGCTCGTCGGTGGCAGGTCGGTGACCGCCCACACGCGGCCCGTGCCGTCCAGACGCAGGCCGTGCACCTCCACGGGCTGGCCCAGCCCGAGGTCACGCGAGCCGTACGGGTCGACCCAGGCGAGGGTGTCGCCCTGCACGACCGGCGCGTGGACGACACCGGCCGGCCCGACGTCGCGGTGGACGGTGCCGTCGCGACCGTCGACGACGAGCAGGCGGTCGACCGCGCCCCCGGTCGAGGTGACGACCAGCCAGTCCGTCCCGTCGCCCGTGCCGTCCCACGTCCATGCCGGGTCACCGACCCACCGAACGGTCCCGTCCGGCGCCACGGCGCCGAGCGCACCCCCCGTCCCGGGGAGCACCGCGGCCCCGGCGACCCACCCGAGGGTCGGCCCCACCGGTCGCCAGCCGTCGGCGCCCACGAGGGCACGGCGCTGGCGCACCGCGCCGGTCACGGCATCGGCCACCACCACCTCGTCGCCACTGACGAGCAGGACCCGTCCGTCCGGTGACGGGACCACGTCCGTCGGCCACCGCACCGGCCGTGGCGACGTGCTGCGGCCACCCACGAGGACGGTCCCGCCGAGGTCGTGCAGGCGCGGCACGGGGACCGGCGCCGTGCCGAGCTCGACCGGTCGTCGCCACAGCGGCTGGAGGTCGTCGAAGGGCGGCAGCAGCGACGTGCGCCCCGTGGTCTCGTCGATCCGCCCGAGCAGGTCGGGGTCACCCACGACCGTCGGCTCCGCCAGGACCCCCGCGACGGCGACCACCAGCACGGCGACCCCGGCCGCGAGCGTGGACCGTCGCAGGGCCGGACGCCGTGGCGGCGCGTCCTCGACCGAATCCGGCGCGTCACCGACCCGGAGCACCGTCGGCCCCGGGCCACGGGCGAGCGGCGCCCCGCAGTCGCCGCACCACGGCGCGTCGGGCGGCTCCCGCCGCCCACAGGCGGGACAGGGCCGGGCCCGTTCGGCGAGCTTCACGCGACGTCCATCGTCCGACCACCCTACGACCGGCGTCCGTCGTCCGCCACGCATGCGACGACCCCGCCACGGGGGCGGGGTCGCGATGCTGGAGGGTGGTGCTCAGGCCACCTCGTAGGTGGCGATGTCGGGGTGGTCCACCTCGGCCTTGCCGACCTCGCCGGCACCGCCGGGGGCACCCATGCCCGTCACCTTGTCCTCGAAGAACTCGGCGTTGATCTTGGTGAACTTCGACCACTCGTCCGGGACCTCCTCGGCGAGGAAGATCGCCTCGACGGGACAGGCCGGCTCGCAGGCCGCGCAGTCGATGCACTCACCGGGGTGGATGTAGAGCGTGCGGTCACCCTCGTAGATGCAGTCGACCGGGCACTCCTGCACGCACGCCTGGTCCTTGACGT
>CAYMGL010000098.1:0-9232 GCA_964389945.1 uncultured Actinomycetota bacterium | reverse complement strand
CGGGTCCGCACCGTGCTGGCCGAGCAGGTCATCGGGCGGCGCATGGGCGACGTCCACGACACCGTCAGCAGCCTCGTGGACGAGGCACCGAGCGAGCTGCGACCGATCCTGCAGGCCGTGCGGGCCGTGACGAGCGAGGACATGACGGTCGACCTCGTCCGGCGCGTCTTCGTCGGTGGCCAGGCAGCGCTGGCCGGCGACGAGTCGTTGGAGCGCACGGCGCTCGGCCAGGTGCTGGGCCTCATCGAGGAACGTGCCACACTGGCGCGCGTGCTCGACGACACCGCCGCCGACGGCGAGGACAGCCTCCCGCACGCCCGCATCGGCGTCGAGCACGACGTCGAGGAGCTCAAGCCGACGTCCCTGGTCTCCCAGCGCTACCAGGTCGTCCGGGCCGGCTCCCTCGGTGTCCTCGGCCCCACCCGCATGGACTACGGGGCTGCCCTGTCCACCGTCCGCGCCGTCTCCGAGGCGCTCGAACGCACGCTGGCCGACCTGCGCGGCCCCGACCAGCAGAACTGAGGTTCCCTCCCCATGGCCGATGACCTGTACGAGGTCCTCGGCGTCGCCCGCACGGCGTCGCCCGAGGAGATCAAGAAGGCCTACCGCCGTCGTGCGCGTGAGAGCCACCCCGACGCGGGTGGTGACGAGGAGGTGTTCAAGAAGGTCACCCACGCCCACCAGGTCCTGTCGGACCCGGACCGACGGGCGCGGTACGACCGCTTCGGTGACGACGGCACCTCCCGTGCGGGGGGCGGGGCCGGCGACCCGTTCGGGTTCGGTGGTCTCGGTGACGTCCTCGACGCCTTCTTCGGTGGCGCGGCCACCGGCGGCGGTCGCAGCCGGGCGAACGCCCAGGGACGCGACGTGCTCGTCCCGGCGGAGGTGTCGCTCCACGACGTCCTGCACGGCGGCGAGCTGCCGGTCGACGTCGAGGTGGCGCGGGCCTGCGACGTGTGCGGCGGCTCCGGCTCGGCCTCGGGTGGCGGGCCGACGGCCTGCTCGACCTGCAACGGGCGCGGCGCCGTCGCCCGGGTGGTGCGCACCGCGTTCGGGCAGATGTCGACCAGCACGACCTGTCCGGCGTGCCAGGGCTCCGGGCGCGAGGTCCGCGACCCCTGCAACGGCTGCGGCGGCGAGGGACGACGCGTCACGCGTCGCACCGTGACCGTCGAGCTGCCGATCGGCATCGAGCACGGCACCCGGCTGCGGGTCCCCGGTGCGGGCGAGGCAGGACGCCACGGCGCGACGCCCGGCGACCTGTTCGTCGAGGTCCGCATCGCGCCGCACGAGGTGTACGAGCGCGACGGTCGTGACCTCTGGGCCGACCTGAGCGTGCCGATGACGCTGGCCGCCCTGGGCGGCCACGTCAGCGTGCCCGTGCTCGACGGCGGCGAGCTCGACCTGGACGTCCCGCCGGGGTCCCAGCCCGGCGACGTCCTGCGGTTGCGCAAGGAAGGCCTGCCCGGCCGGGGCGGGCGTGCGCGCGGCGACATCAACCTGCGGCTGCGGGTCGAGGTGCCGACGCAGCTCACGACCGAGGAGCGCGACGCGCTGGCGGCCTTCGCGGACCTGCGTGGCGAGCAGCGGGAGCACCGCGGGCTCGTCGAGCGCCTCCGCGACGCCCTGCGCGGCTGACCGTGCGCACGCCCTTCCTCCTCGTCGCCCACCCGCTGCACGGGCTCGACGTCGGCGCTGCCGTGTCGCTGGACGAGGACCAGGTGCACCACCTGCGCACCGTCCTGCGTCGCGGCGACGGTGACCCGGTCGAGGTCACCGACGGGGCCGGTGGCGTGGCCGAGGGGCAGCTCGTCGGGGAGCGGGTGCGGCTCACCGGCGCCGTGCTGCAGGTGCCTGCGCCACGGCCGTCGGTCACCGTCGTGCACGCCGTGCCCAAGGGGCGGGCGCTCGACGAGATCGTGCGGACGCTGGCGGAGCTCGGCGTCGCCAGCGTGCACCCGGTGCTGACCCACCACACCGAGAGCCGTCCGACCGGCCAGAAAGCACGCTCCGTGGGTGACCGCCTGCGCGCCGTGGCCAAAAGTGCGCTTGAGCAGGCGCACAGCGCACACCTCATGGAGGTCACCGACCCTGCGGACCTGGCGGTGACGCTGCGTAGTCTGCCCACGGACGCGACCCGCCTCGCCGCCCATCCGGCGGCCGACACGACCCTCGGTGCACGGATGGCCACCGCGGGTCCAGATCTGCCGTTGCAGTTGCTCATCGGGCCCGAGGGCGGCATCGCACCGACCGAGCTGGACGAGCTGCGGCAGCAGGGCTGGCAGCCGGTGCGGGCCGGCCACACGGTGTTACGCACCGTGCATGCCGCCACGGTGCTGACGGCGGCCGTGCTGGCGCTCGTCGGCCGCTTCGGGGACGACCCCGTCGAACCTGCTCTGAAACCGTCATAGTCGGCCGAATGTGGGGTAGTTTTCAGAAGAAGCGGGTGGACCACCGGCCCGCTGTTCCACGCAGACGGAGACTCGCATGGAGACGCGCGACGCCGGCATCGACGAGCCGACCGCGGCGGAGCGATACGCGATCGACCTGGGCGAACGGCTGCGGAACGTCCGGCAGCAGCAGGACCTGTCGCTGCACGACGTCGAGGCCGCGTCGGAGGGGGAGCTGAAGGCCTCCGTCGTCGGCGCCTACGAGCGTGGTGAACGGGCCGTCTCGGTCTCGCGGCTGCGTGCCCTGGCGGACTTCTACCGCGTCCCGGTCAGCAGCCTCCTCCCCTCCAACGGCGGGCAGACCCGTCGCCAGCGGACCGGACCGGGCGAGCGGCTGGTGATCGACCTGACCCGACTCGACCACGGCATGGTCGACGCGGAGGAGCGCGAGGTCATCGAGCGCTACGTCGGTGCGATCCAGGCACAGCGCGGGGACTACAACGGCCGTGTGCTCACGGTCCGCGCCAGCGACGTCCGGGCGCTCGCCGCGGTCCTGGACCGCGACGTCCCGGAGTTCCGGGACCACCTCGCCGAGGTCGGTGTGGCCAGGGCGGTCTGAGTTAGGCTGGTGGGCGTCCCTCCGCCCCTCGCCAACGGCCCCACGTACGTGACCACATCCAGCCCGTCGACCCAACAGGTTCGCGTGCCCGGCGAGCAGTCCATGGTGGCCTTGCTGGGGCCCGGTGACGAACTGCTCCGTCTCGCCGAGGAGCAGTTCGACGCCCAGGTGCACGTGCGCGGCAACGAGATCACCATCCGCGGTGACGCCGAGGAGGTCGAGGCGAGCGCGCAGCTGTTCCGCGAGCTGGTCGAGCTGCTCTCGCGCGGCCAGCAGATCGACCGCCAGACGGTCCGGCAGACCGCACGGATGGTCCGCGACAAGGGCCCCGAGCGCGCCAGCGCGGTCCTCAGCGAGGCACTGCTGAGCCACCGCGGCCGCACGATCCGCGCCAAGAGCCTCGGCCAGAAGCGCTACCTGGACATGATCCGTTCCAACACGGTCACGTTCGGGATCGGCCCGGCCGGGACCGGCAAGACCTACCTCGCCATGGCGTGCGCCGTGCAGGCACTCCGCGCCAAGCAGGTCAACCGACTGATCCTGACCCGCCCCGCCGTCGAGGCGGGGGAGCGGCTGGGGTTCCTCCCCGGGACGCTCCACGAGAAGATCGACCCGTACCTCAAGCCCCTGTGGGACGCCCTGCACGACATGATGGAGGCCGAGGAGCTGATGGGGCTGCTCGACCGGGGCACGATCGAGGTCGCGCCGCTGGCGTTCATGCGTGGGCGCAGCATCAACGACTCGTTCATCGTCGTCGACGAGGCACAGAACACGACCGCCGAGCAGATGAAGATGCTGCTGACCCGGATCGGGTTCGGGTCGAAGGCCGTCATCACCGGTGACACGAGCCAGGTGGACCTGCCCGGCGGACGGCGTTCCGGCCTGCGTGTCGTGCGGGACATCCTCGAGGGCATCGAGGGCGTCGGCTTCGCCTACCTCGAGTCCGGCGACGTGGTCCGTCACCACATCGTGCAGCGCATCGTGGAGGCCTACGAGGCCCACGACGAGCGCACCCAGGGTCGCACCGAGCGCGATCGCCGTCGCGACGGGGAGGCCTGACGTGGCGGTCTACCTGGCCGACGAGCAGGCGGTCGACGTCGACACCGACGACCTGCTCGCGCTGGCCCGGCACGTGCTCGAGGCGCGGTCCGTGCCCGACGACATGGAGCTCGCGCTGCTCCTCGTCGACGAGCAGACCATCGCGGGCCTCAACGAGGAGCACCTCGGCAAGGAGGGGCCGACCGACGTGCTCGCGTTCCCCATCGACGAACCGGGCGAGACGCCGCCGGGGGTCCCGTCGATCCTCGGTGACGTCGTGCTCTGCCCGACGGTCGCCCACGGCCAGGCCGCGCAGTTCGGCCGCACACCCCACGACGAGGTGCGGCTCCTGACGGTGCACGGGATCCTGCACCTGCTCGGCATGGACCACGCGACCCCGACCGACGAGGCCGAGATGTTCGGCCTCACCGACGACCTGCTCGCGTCCTACGCCGCACGGAGCGCCGGCCAGTGACGCCCTGGGTCGTCACCGCCGCGGTCACCCTGCTGCTGACCGCCTGGGTCGCAGCCGCCGAGACCGTCGTCGAGCGGCTGCCGCTGGTCCGCGCCCTGCGGCTGCACGAGGACGAGGCGCCAGGGTCGGTCCCGCTGCTGTGGCTCATCGAGCACCGCACGACCGCCCGCAACGCGTTGCTGCTGGTCACGATCGCCGCGCGCGCCACGTTCATCGCGGCGGCCGTCGTGCTGTTCGACGCGTGGGGCGTCGTCGGTGCCGTGCTGCTGTCGATGGTCGTCGGCGAGGTCGCGCCACGGACGTGGACGCTGCGCCACCTCGAGGGGGCGGGCCTGCGCATGGCGGGCGGGATCGCCGGCGTCGTGCGCCTGCTGGACCCACCGACGAAGGTGCTGATCGACCTCGGCCGGCTGCTCGTCGGGACGCGGTCGGACGTCCCCGGCCCGTACATCACCGACGACGAGGTGCACGAGCTGCTCGTCGAGGAGGAGGCCGACGAGCCGATCGACGAGGACGAGCGGGCGATGATCACCTCCATCCTCGAGCTCGGCGACACCGTCGTGCGCGAGATCATGGTGCCGCGGCCGGACATGGTCACCGTCGACGCGGACGACGAGCTGCGGGAGGTCATCCAGACCGTCATCGACCACGGCCGCTCGCGCATCCCGGTGCGGCGCGGCAGCGGCGATGACATCAACGGGGTCGTGCACGCCAAGGACGTCCTCGCCCGGCTCGCCACGCGGCCCGGCAGCGGGCAGTGGGCCGACCTCGTGCGGCCGGCCACGTTCGTGCCGGAGACGAAGCGCGTCGACGAGCTGCTGCGCGAGCTGCGCGACGACGGCGTGCACCAGGCCATCGTCGTCGACGAGTACGGCGCGGTCACCGGGCTGGTGACCATCGAGGACGTGCTCGAGGAGATCGTGGGGGAGATCGTCGACGAGCACGACGACGAGGAGGAGCGCATCCAGCTGCTGCCGAGCGGCGCCATCCGCGTGGACGCCGTGCTGGCCGTCGACGACCTCGACGAGCTGCTCGGCACCGAGCTGCCCGACGAGGAGTGGGACACGGTGGGCGGACTCGTCTTCGGGCTGCTCGGCCACGTCCCCACCGAGGGCGAGTCGGTCGAGCTCGAGGGTCTACGGTTCACCGCGGAGCGGGTCCAGGGGCGTCGTGTCGCGCGCGTCCTCGTGCAGCGCCGCGCCGCCGAGGAGGACACCAGTGCAACCCCATCGTGACCCGACACCCGTCGAGATCGACGAGGCCGACCTGCTGCACCGCGCCCGCGACGCCCGGCGGCACGCGTACGTCCCGTACTCGGCGTTCCACGTCGGCGCGGCCGTGCTCTCGGCCTCGGGCGAGGTCTACACCGGTGCCAACGTCGAGAACGCGTCGTACCCGCTGACGATCTGCGCCGAGCGCAACGCGATCTCGACGATGGTCGGCAGCGGCGACCGCGGGCCGATCCTCGCGGTCGCCGTCGTCGGGGACGGCGAGGACCCGTGCACGCCCTGCGGCGCCTGTCGCCAGGTCATGGTCGAGTTCGGTCCGGGAGCCCGCGTGCTGATGTCGGGTGACGGCGGCCGTCCGCTGCGCTCGAGCGCAGCGGACCTGCTGCCGCACTTCTTCGGGCCGATGCGGCTGGCGCAGCGGACGGAGGACCTGTGAGCGACAGCGGCAAGCTCGACCTCGAGGCCCTGCTCGCCGACATCAACGAGCCGCTCCCCGAGGGCTTCCGGTCCGGGATGATCGCGCTCGTCGGTCGCCCGAACGTCGGGAAGTCGACGTTGCTCAACGCGATGGTCGGGGAGAAGGTCTCGATCGTCACCGACGTGCCGGGGACGACCCGCAACGCCATCCGCGGCGTCGTCGAGCGGGAGGACGCACAGCTGGTCTTCCTCGACACCCCCGGGGTGATGAAGCCGCGGTCGCTGCTCGGCAAGCGGCTGAACGAGCTGGTCCAGGACAGCTGGGAGGGCGTGAACCTCGTCTGCTTCCTCGTCGACGTGCACGCTGGACTGGGCCCCGGCGACCGCTGGATCGCCGAGCGGCTGCAGGCGTCGGGTCGTCCCGTGGTCTGCGTGGCCAACAAGGAGGACCTGGTCAGCGACAAGCACCGGCTGCTTCCCCAGCTGACCGAGCTCGAGGAGCTGCTCGACCCGCTCGAGATCGTGCCGACGTCGGCGGAGAACGGCTTCAACGTCGACACGCTCCTCGACGTGCTCGTCAGCCACCTCCCCGAGGGGCCGCGGCTGCTGCCGAAGGGGACCGTCACCGACCAGGCGGAGCGCCACCTCGTCGCCGAACGTGTCCGCGAGGCGTTCATCTCGCGGATGCGCGAGGAGCTGCCGCACTCGATCGCCGTCACCGTCGAGTCGATCGAGGAGGACGCCGAGGGCCTGGTCGAGGTCTACGTCGTCATCCACGTGGAGCGCGACTCGCAGAAGGGCATCGTGATCGGCAAGGGCGGGCGGACGATCCGCGACGCCGGGACCGACGCCCGCGAGGAGCTGGAGCGCTTCTTCGGGACGCAGGTCCACCTCGACACGCGCGTCAAGGTCACCAAGGACTGGCAGCGCGACCCCAAGGCGCTGGGCCGACTCGGGTACTGACCGGCGTCAGTGGGCGCCGGCCTGCGCGTCGTCGCTGCCCGTGAACAGCTGCACGACGGCGACGACCACGGCGCCGACGACGAGGCCGAGGAGGGCCGAGGCAGCCGTGTTGGTCAGCCACGCCGCGAAGCCGCCGGCAGCCTCGCGGACCGACTCCTCGAGCGAGTGGACCGGGTCGTAGAGCAGGTCGAACCCGAACTCGTGCATGCCGACCAGTTCGATGTGCCCCCCGACCCACAGCATCGCGGCCGTGCCGACGACCGACAGGACCGTCAGCAGCCTCGGCATGCCCGTGACGAGGGCGCGACCGAGCCCGGCGCGCGCACCACCCTCCCGGGCCAGCAGCAGCCCGACGTCGTCCATCTTCACGATCACCGCGACGGTCCCGTAGACGATCACCGTGATCAGCACGGCGACGACAGCGAGGATGATCGCGAGGCTGACGAAGGGCTCCTCCTCGACCTCACCGACCGCGATGACCATGATCTCGGCCGAGAGGATCAGGTCGGTCCGGATCGCGCCGGCGACGACCTGCTGCTCACTCTTCCTCCCCGCCTGCCCCGGTTCGCTGTCGTGGTCGTGGCCGGTGAGCTTGCCGTGGATCTTGTGCACCGCCTCGTAGCAGAGGTAGCCGCCACCGACCATAAGGATCGGGGTGAGCAGGAACGGGGCCACCTGGCTGAGCAGCAGCAGCACCGGCAGCACGAAGAGGAACTTGTTGCGCAGTGAGCCGACCGCGATCTGCCGGATGATCGGCAGCTCGCGGTTGGCCGCGAGCCCGTGGACGTACTGCGGGGTGACGGCGGCGTCGTCGATCAGGACGCCGGCGGCCTTGCTGGTCGCGCGGCCGGCAGCGGCCCCGATGTCGTCGACCGACGCGGCGGCGAGCCTCGCGATGGCCGCGACGTCGTCGAGCAGTCCGACCAGACCACTCGCCATGCGCCACGCTCCCCGACAACGGTGTCGGGGAGCATAGGCAGTGGTCGTGGCCGGCTCACACCGTGGCGGTCGCCGGCACCTGCTGCTCGACGGGTCCCACGTCGAGCACGTGGCCGGCGTCGTGGTCGGCCGCCGAGGGCTCCGGCAGCGTGAGTGACACGAGCCCGGTCACGACCGCAGCACCGGCGATGGCGAGGAAGAAGGTGCCCGGCCCCGCGAACAGCAGGAGCGTGAGGAAGCAGAGGGCACCGACGTTGCCGTAGGCCCCGACCATCCCCGAGATCTGTCCCGAGACCCGCCGCTTGACCAGCGGCACGATCGCGTAGACGGCGCCCTCACCGGCCTGGACGAAGAACGAGCAGCAGACCGCTGCGAGCATCGCCGCGGCGACCGGCCACGACCCGCCGACCAGCGAGAGGACGCCGTAGCCGGCCGCGAGGCCGAACAGCAACGTCGTGAGCGTGCGCCGGCGGGAGCCGAGGACGTCGGAGGCGATGCCGCCGGCGGGCCGGGCGACGAGGTTGGTGAACGCGAAGGCCGAGGCGGTGGCACCCGCGACGACGGCGGACAGGTCGAAGGTGTCGGCGAAGAAGGTCGGCAGCATCGAGACCACGGCCAGCTCGGAACCGAACGTCACGGCGTAGGACAGGCACAGGATCGCGACCGAGCGGACGGAGTAGCGGTCCTCCTCCGGATAGGCGTCGGCCATGGCCGGTGCGTTGACGCGGAAGATCGTCCGGGTCTGCAGGACGATGAGGAGGCCCAGGACCGCCAGGACGACGCCGAGGACCGCGGGGGAGAAGAAGTCCACCCGCTGGAGGCGCCAGGCGACCAGCCCGAGGATCGCGAGCAGCGGGACGTTGAGCGCGGCCAGGCCGAACACGCCACCGCGGCTGGTGACCTCGAGGGCACCCTGGCGCCGGGGGCGCTGCATCTCGCTGCCGTCGGGGGTGTCGGTGACCGCACGCAGGTAGAACAGCCCGTAGCAGGCCGCTGCCACGCCGGTGGACGCGATGGCCCAGCGCCAGCCGCCGACGAGGCCGGCGATGGTCGGCAGGGTGAGTGCCGCCGCGGCGGACCCGAAGTTGCCCCAGCCGCCGTAGACGCCCTCGGCCGTCCCGATCTCGTCGGAGCCGAACCACTCGGCGACCATCCGGATGCC
>CAYMGL010000097.1:0-9274 GCA_964389945.1 uncultured Actinomycetota bacterium | reverse complement strand
GACCTCGACGTGCTCCGCCCACGGGTTCTCGCGGTCCTGCTGCGCGCGCCACTGGACGATGCCGTCGCGTCGCGACCAGATGATCGTCACCGGGACACGCGGCGGCGCGGCCTTGCGCCGGACCTTGCGTTCGCGGGCGCCCTCGGTCAGGGCGTCGCCGGTCCCGCGCGCGACGTCCTCGGCGAAGAGCGCGGCGAACGCGGTGAACGACGAGCCGTGCAGCGGCGTGCCGAGGGTGATCACGCGGCGCACCGCCTCGGGGCGGCGCCGGGCCACCTCACGGGCGATGACACCGCCCAGTGACCAGCCGACCAGGTCGAGCGGGGTGCCGCTGGCCCGCGCCCGTGCCACGACCTGCTCGGTCACGGCCGTGATGCGTTTGGGGACGTCACCGGTGTTGCGGCCCAGCCCCCAACCGCGAACGCGGTGGCCGTCGCGTGCCAGGGCGGCCCGCAGGATCGCGGTCGAGCCGTCGGCCGCCATCCAGCCGGGGAGCACGAGGACCTCGCGCTGCGGGGCACGGCGCGGCACGAGCTGCCGGGGCAGCTGGGGCAGCAGTCGCAGTCCCTCGAGCGGCGCCGTCACCTCGCCCAGCAGCCGCCCGAGGCGGGGCTGGTTGGTCGGGGCGGCATCGAGTGGTCGCGTCACGGGTTCTCCTCGTGCGCGCACGCTATCGGGCATGCTGCGGGCGTTCGATCGTCAGGGGGCGCCGTGCGCATCCGTGAGCCGCGGGCCGGCTGGATGGGCTTCCTGTGGCTGTGGGCGCTCTTCTTCGGTGGCATCCCGCTGTTCATGCTCACCGTCGCCGTGCCCGCCGGTGGACCGGTCCTGTTCATCCTCCTCTTCCCGCTCATCGCGGTGGCCGTCATGGTCCCGATGACCCGGCGGAGCCTGCGGGCCGGCTTCCACCTCGAGGACGACGGCATCCACGGGGCCCACGACGCCGAGGCCGACGTCCTGCCGTGGTCGGAGGTCGAGCGCATCGTGTGGCGGTGGTCGCACGAGACGAGCGGCGTGCAGGTCAACGGCCGGGCGCTCCCCGACGGCTACGCGCTGCACGCGGTCCTGCGCGACGGCCGGGAGGTGCGGCTGATGCAGCGGGTGGCACCCACGTACGGGCAGCAGCAGGACCTCAACGAGCAGCTGGCCCGCGCGACCGCCTCGGGTGCGCTGCCGGTGCCGTTCGACGCGACCATCCCGACGCACGACGGCGGCGCGTGGTCGGGCACACCACCACCGGGGCACACGCGGTGGTCGGGGGACGACCTGCCACCGGCGCCCGACTCGCCGCTCGAGGGCAGGACCGAGGACGGCCCGGTGTGGCCGACCGGCTGACCGCACGCGGTGCGCTCCGCCCTATCGTGGCCGTCCGCGGCCGACCCAGGAGCCACTGTTGCGCGCAGTCCAGATCACCCAGTTCGGCGGACCCGAGGTCCTCGAGCTGACCGAGCTGCCCGACCCGGAGCCCGGCGACGGCCAGGTCCTCGTCGACGTGCACACGGCCGGCGTCAACTACGCCGACACCCACCAGATCGAGGACTCGTACCTGTCGTCGACCGAGCTGCCGCTGATCCCCGGCTCCGAGGTCGTGGGCGTCACGGGTGACGGCCGTCGCGTGGCGGCCTTCACCGGCACGGGCGGCTACGCCGAGAAGGTCGTGGCGGCACAGCAGATGGTGTTCGACCTGCCCGAGGCCGTGGACGACACCGCGGGGGTCGCGATGCTCGTCCAGGGGCTGACGGCGTTCCACCTGGTCACCACCTGCACCGGCGTGCGCGGCGGCGACACGGTCGCGATCCATGCCGCAGCCGGCGGGGTCGGCTCGCTGCTGGTCCAGCTCGCCAAGCGGGCAGGGGCCAAGTGGGTCGTCGGCACCGCCTCGACCGACGAGAAGCGTGCGCTGGCCGAGGAGCTCGGCTGCGACGCGACGGTCGACTCGCGGTCCACCGAGATGAAGGCGGCGCTCGAGGACGCCTGCAAGGGCAAGCCGGACGTCGTGATCGACATGGTGGGCGGTGACACCACCGACCAGTCGCTGGCCGCGCTGGCGCCGCTGGGCCGGTACGCCTACTACGGCACGGCGTCGCGCGAGGAGCCCTCGCCGGTGCACCTCGCGGCGCTGATGAAGCGGTCGAAGACCGTCAGCGGCTTCTGGCTGATGGACTGCTTCCGCCGGCCGGAGCAGATGATCGCGGCGCCGCTGCAGGAGCTCTACACGCTGGTCGCCACCGGTGAGCTGCAGGTCGAGGGTGGGTCGCAGTACGCGCTGTCCGACGTCCGCCAGTGCCACGAGGACCTGCTCGGGCGTCGCACGACCGGCAAGGTCACGCTCGACTGCACCGCCTGAGCGTCACGGCGACCCGTCAGGCGCTGACGGCCGCGACCCGGTCGGCCCAGCCCGGTGCGACCAGGCCGAGCTCCTCGCACCGGGCGGCGAACGCCGTCGAGTCCGGTGCGATCTCGAGCGGCACGTCGAGGTCGGCGTAGAGCCCCTCGACCTCGGCGCGGCGTGCCTCGTCCGCGACCTGTCGCAGCAGCACGGCCTCGACCCGGTCGGGGTGCTGCGCGACGACGTCGCGGTAGATCTCGGCGTCGTGCTGCCCGGTGTCGCCGACGAGGACCACGGGGAGGTCGTGCATGTCGAACAGCTCCGCGAGGCGGGCGCTCTTGTGGCGTTCGTGGTCGCCCTGCAGCACGCCGCCAGGCCCCATGCCGAGGTCGCGCAGGAACAGCGGACCGTGCGGCATGGCCGACCGGCGCAGGAACGCGACCAGGAAGTCGTAGAGGTTCCAGGCGCTGGAGGACAGGTAGGCGACGAGGTTCTGCTCGTCGAGCCCCGGACCGCGCTCGAGGCCGGCGAAGAGCTCGCCCGTGCCGGTGAAGGGACGGCGCGTCCAGGCCGACCCGGTGGCGGTGCGCTTGACCAGCCGCGAGGTGTCGAACGCCTCGCTGTGCATGATCGTGTCGTCGATGTCACTGATGACCATGCGACGGGCGCGCGGCGTCGGGACGGCGACCCGCGCGGGGCGGACGTCGACCGGGACCGCCCGCGTGGGCAGGGGTGTGACCGAGACCGGGTGGAACAGGCGGTCGCCGGGGAGGCCGTGGCCCTCGAGCTCCAGGTGCCAGTACCCCTCCTCGTCGGTGATGGTCGTGGCGCTGGCGTCGCCGACCTCGACGGCGAGCCGGACGCCCGGGACCTCGCGCGTGAAGAAGCGGCGTGCCATGCGCATCGTGCGGCGCGTGACCGGCTCCACCCGGGTCGCCGGGCCCAGCGGCCGGTTGTCGAGCACCCGGCCACGGAGCACCGCCCGGTCGCGGTTGCCGTGGGCGAGGTACGGCACCACCGTCAGCCGCTCGTAGCCCTCGGCACGGTCGGGCCCGAGTCGCTCGTACAGCTGCTCGGCCTTGACGACGGCGTCGCGCAGGAGGGAGAGGGCGGCCACGGGTGCTCCGGTCGTCGGCGTCCGTCGGCGACGTGTCTCACGCCGGAGATCTCACTCGGGGAAGGCCCACTCGTTGGCCACGCAGCCGCTGAGCGTCTTGGTCTGCTGCTGCATCAGCGGCGCGAGCCGGCCCTCGCCGGGGCAGTCGCGGTGGCCGTGCCCGAGCCCGTGACCGACCTCGTGGTTGACCACGTAGCGGCGGTACTGCGCGAGGTCCGGGACGTGCCCGACGCCCCACTGCCAGCGGTCGAGGTTGATCGCCGCCGTCCGACCGCTCCAGCATGACAGCCAGCCGCCCGTGTTCAGCCCTGCCCGGGCGCAGATCGCGTCCACGCTCGACGGGCTGGCGATGACGACGCGGACGGCGGCCTCGGCCGGTGCCACGCGGCGCAGGTCGTGGTCGCGGGCCCAGCTGCGCTCGTCGTAGAGGGCCTCCTCGACGATCGCGGCGGTGGCGTCCGGGTCGAGCCCCGTGCCCTGCTCGACCTCGACCGAGAAGCGCACGACCCGACCGCCGCGGTCGACGGGGTCCTGGGACGTGCCCGACGCCGCGAGCAGCACACCCGTCCCGGCCTGGCTGCGCGGGGCAGGTGCCTCGGCCGCCTCGTCCGCGGGCTCCGGGTCGTCCGCGGCAGCGACGTGCAGGTCACGTTCTGGGACGACGGCGCGTGGCTCCAGGCCCGAGGTGGGTGCCCCCAGCAGCAGCGGTGTCGGGGTCGCCACGGCGTCCTGCGGTGCCGGGGTGTCATCCGCCTCCGCCGCCATCCCGGAGACACCCAGGCCGACCGCCGCCAGCGAGGCGAACGCGGCGGCGAGGAGGACGGAGGCGACGGAACGTGACACGGCGCCGGAGCATAGGAGACGCCCCTCAGATCGCAGGGACCGCCAACCGCCACTCGCACCCGTGGTCGGTCGACAGGCGCGCCGTGCCACCGGCTGCCTCGACCCGTCCGACGATCGAGCGCCGCACGCCGAGGCGGTCCTCGCCGACCGCGGCGGGGTCGAAGCCCTCGCCGCGGTCGGCGACCCAGCAGACCAGCTCGTCGTCCGCACGCTCGAGCAGCACACGGACCGGTGGCCGGCCGTGGCGCACGGCGTTGCGGACCGCCTCGGCGGCGGCGTCGACGAGCGCCGTGCCACGGTCGTCGAGCGCGTGGTCGCCCACGACGGAGACCCCGACGGCCCCGCCGTCCGCGGCCCTGGTCACCGCGGCGCGGAGGGCGTCGCCGAGGTCGGTCTCCTCCGGCCCGTGCTGGGCACGGTGGAGGAAGTCCCGCAGCTCCTGGCTGGCGCGGCTGGCGAGCCGGGCGCCGTCCGCCGGGTCCTCCGCGCGGCCGATGGCCGTCAGCGTCTGCAGCACCGAGTCGTGAAGTCGGGCGGCTGCCTCGGTGCGTTCCTGTGCGACGGCTGCCTCGCGCTCCGCCTCGTTGAGCGCGGTGGTGAGGCGGTCCCGCTCGGCCTGTGCCGCCGCCACCACCTCGACGAGCCACGTCAGCGCGATGCCGCCGAACACGAAGAGCAGGACGGTGCTGATCGAGCCGCCGACGGTCCAGGTGGGGTTCACCAGCGGTCGGAGCAGTGCGACCGTCGCGAGCACCCCCACCGTCGCTGCGATCCAGGCACGGCGGCCGCTGAGCACGACGCCGGCGAGCACGAGGAACGACACGCCACCGGCGAGCGAGGAGCCGCCGGTCCGGGCGAGCGGGCCGAGCAGCTCGAGGCCGATCGCGACGACGAACCAGCCGGTCCACCACACCCGCGGTGGCTGGACGACCTGCGAGACCACCGCCCACAGCCACAGCGTCCCGAGTCCGACCCACAGCACGACGGGCCGCTCGACCCCGCCGGGCACGGTGAGGGCCAACAGCGTGGCCCAGGCCGCCGCGACCACGCCGAAGCGCCGCAGGAACCGCAAGGCGGCGGCCTGCAGCGCCTCGGTTGTGCGTGGCGGTGTCACGGTCATCGGCGTCAGTGTGCCGGCGGTGCGTGCGTGTCCGTGGCACCTGCGTCGCCGGAGCCGGTGCCGGGCTCGACGTCGGTCGGTTCGTTGGTCCGGGCACGCACGGCCCAGGTCAGCAGTGCGAGGCCGACGCCGAACGCGGCGATGGTCGTCGCCACCTCACCGGAGAACAGGCTCCACAGGACCCGGCCGCCGGCGACCAGCGCACCGATCGTGCCGGTCACGACCTGGCCGGTGTGTTCGGTGACCATGCCGTGGACGAGGTAGGCGAGGACGAGCAGCAGGGCCGCGAAGGCGCCGATGCCGTACGGCAGCACGTGCAGCTGCAGCGCGGCGTAGGCCAGCAGTGCCGTGGCACCGACGCGGCCGACCTGCGCGGCCCGGCCGTCGGTGTGGACCGACCAGGCCAACCATGCCGCGCCGATCACGAGGTGGGCGACCCCGGTCAGCAGGAACGCGTCGTCGGTCAGCGTGGGGTCGACCAGCCCGGCGAAGGGGACGAAGAAGTCGGCGACGGTCTCCCACGTGGCGCGGTCGGCGATGTCGGTCCCGAACGGTCCGGCGGCCACGAGTGCGCCGGCGACGACGCCGAGCTGGCGCAGCGGCGACGAGGGATCGCGCGACACCGCGAGCAGGGCGTGGCCGGCGATCGACAGGCCCGCCAGCAGCGCGGTGATGCGCGCCATCTCCGGCAGGGCGACGGAGGCGCCGAGGATGACCGCTGCACCGGTGGTGGCCGAGCCGGTGACCCACAGCATCGAGGTCAGCTGGTTGATGCGGCCGTCGGTGCGCTGCTCGAGCCAACTGGCCGCAGCCGTGAGGCCGGCAGCGGCAGCGCCGAGCACGATCGCCTTGCCGATGCGGTCCAGCTCCTCCCACTGGGCCGAGAGGAACCCGGTGACGGCGGCGACGACGAGGATGGTGCCGATCGCGCCGACGAGCTCCGGCAGTCGCTCGCGCCACGGTGTCCGGCGCTTCGAGGCGCTGACCGGCGGGCGGCCCTGCCGAGGCGTCGGCGGCGGGTAGGCCGGCGGCGGGGGCTGCTCGCCGGTGCGGTCGGTGGTCGTCTGCGGCGTCATCGGATGCCTCCATGGCGTCGAGTTCCTGACGTCATGGACTGTCGTCGCCGACCGGAGCCGTGGCCTCCGGGATGGCCCTGAGGTCATGGTTCCGACGTGGCCGCGCCGCTACGCAGCCAGTTCGAGTCGCTGGGCCAGCAGGGCGACCGTGAGGTCGTGGTCGTAGCCGAGGCCGTCCCAGTTCGGCGGTTGGAGGAGCCGCTCACGGGCGGTCGGGGCGAGGTCGTGCGCGTGGGCCCGGGCTGCTGCGTTCACCGCTTCCGCGGAAGCACCCGGCAGCTCGCGGGCCCAGGGCCGTGCCTCGTCCGAGGTGCGGGTGTCGGCCGGAGCGTGGAAGGTCCACCGACCACGACCGGCGGGGCGGAGCTCCCAACCGGTGTGCACGATGCGGTGGTGCTGGCCGCAGAGGAGGACGAGGTTGTCGAGGTCGGTCGCGCCACCGTCCTCCCAGTGGACGACGTGGTGGGCGTGCAGGTAGCGAGTCGCTCCACAGCCCGGGAAGCGGCAGGTCCGGTCGCGCTGGTGGACGAGTCGACGCAGCCTCGCGTCCGGTGCTCGGCGTGCGCGACCGTTGTCGACCGGGTGGCCGTCGTGGTCGACCGCGACGCGGAGCCGTGCGCTGCAGGCGAGGCGCCACATCGTCCGGGCGGACATGGCGCGGACACGGCCGCGACCGTCGCGGGCCAGGACGGCCGTCGACCGGACCGCTTCCGCGGAAGCGCCCGTGGGGTCATCGGCCGCCTGCTCGGCGTGTGCCGATGCCGCGAGGAGCTCGGCCGGCGTGGTGTGCATCACGACGAGGTGCCGGTCCGCGCCCGAGATGTCGTCGGGCGCGGCCTCGACGGCCGCGGCGAGCGCCCCGGCGACGAGGTCGGCCTCGCGCAGGCGCCGGGGGAGCGGTGCTGCCGGTGTCTCCCTGTCCGAGGTCGCCCTGTCGGCGGCCTCTTCGCCGGTGTCGAGCTCGGCGAGTCGATCGAGATGCTGCTCGATCTGCAGCCCGGTCCCCGCATCGACGCGGAGGACGAGTTCGTAGGTGCCGTCCTCCCGCCAGCGTCGCTGCACGCCGAGGTCGTCACGCTCGGTGGTGGCAGAGCCCGCCTGTTGGACCCGACGGGTGTCGCGGATGATGCGCTCGAGCACGTGCGCCGGTGCCGCATCGGCCCAGTCGAGCAGGAGCTGCTCGGTCGCGGGCGTCGCGACCCGCGTGATGGCTCGCACCTTCGAGTACGACAGGCGGCCCGCGGCCATCCGGGCGTGCACCGCCGGGCACTCGCGGAGGCGGAGCGCCACCCGGATGTGCTCGCGCGCGGTCGAGGGCGCCATCCCGAGGGCCCACGACAGCCACGCCGCAGGCGTCGTCGCGCCGTCGACCGCCCAGACGCCGCGGACGACGAGCTCGGCGAGGTGGGTGAGCCAGCGAGCGGTGGCGGCCGCGATCTCGGCCTCGCCGACCCCGACGGCGTCCTCGACCTCGTCGTCGGCGAGGTGGTCGAGGGTGGGGTCGGGGCCGAGCTCGCGGGCGTACTCGACGAGGAGATCCTGGCGGCCCGTTGCGGCGGTGACAGCGTCGGCGATCGCCGTCCGGACGTCCGCGTCGGAGGCGGTCGTGCTGGCGCTTTCAGTGGGGTGGTCGTCGTGGGTGCTGCTGGCCATGCCGGCTCCGCTGTCGTGGGATCTCGGTCTATCCCACGACTGTGACAGTCCCCGGCGCGGTCAGCGGTCGCGGACGGAGCGGACCTCGCGGATCGGGAACGTCAGCGTCCGCGCCGGGGCGGTCCAGACCAGGTCGATGGGGTCGAGCCCGGGGACCGTGACGGTGATCTCCCAGGTGTCGACGACGGTCAGCACGTTGGAGGGTGATGCGTCGACGTACGTGTGCGTGATGTCGTCGGGGCCAGGGCCGTCCTCGCGGTACCCGCCGCCGGCACTCGTGTGCGTGGTGACGGTGCCGTCGCCCCACTCGACGACCGTGGTGGCCGTGGCCGTCATGGCCCCGGTGCGCGTGAAGGGTCCCAGGTCAAGCTCCGCCTCGGCGCGGAACTCGGACGGACGACCGAGGTCGAGCCAGCTGCGCAGCCCGGTGATCGCGTAGGACCCGGAGATGGACGGGTCGGCGTGGGGGAGGAGCTCCCGTGCCGAGTCAGCGAACTCGATGGCCTCGGTCGCGACCAGTCCGGGCGTCGGGTCGGGGGAGGGGCATGGCGCCGGCGGCGGCGTACCCCCGGACATGTAGGCCTCGAACTCCGCGACGAACTGGTTCTCCCGGTCGCGCTCGATCCGGTCGGCGTCGGCGTCGTCGACCCCGTCGAGGAAGATCGACGACGTCGTCACGCACGGCGGCGACGCGAAGTAGTCGATCGCCGTGACACGAATCCACGAGCCGTCCGGCGCGGGTGCGGTTTGAGAGGTTGCTTCTGACGCCCTCCCAATGGTGCTGCCTGCTGTCGCGGTGACGTCGGCTTGAATGACTCCGTCCTCAATTCCCGCGTAGCCCTCGACAACGTCGGAGAACCCGCCGTCAACGTCATCAGGTTCGTTTGCCGCAAGCGAAACCTGCGGCGTCATGCCGAGCCAGAGCGCTAGGGCCAGTCCAGGTGCTGACAATCGGATCACTTGGGCGCCTGGCACGTGTGGTCGAGTGCGTTGCCGTAGTCGCTGAGCGTCGCCTGAAGCATCTTGGCGTCGGGACTTGGGTTGCCCTCATTGTCGGTGTTCGGCAGCAAATCCCTCACCACCCATGGCAGCGACGCTGAGGGTTTCGGCGACAGAGCAATCGCTGTGAGGCCCTG
>CAYMGL010000096.1:0-9286 GCA_964389945.1 uncultured Actinomycetota bacterium | reverse complement strand
CCGACGAGGAGGTCGTCAAGCACATGAACTTCCTCTGGTTCGCCGCCCACGACACGACGAACCTCGCGATGACGATGATGGCGTGGGCGTTCGCGGCCCACCCCGAGTGGCAGGAGCGTGCTCGTGCGGAGGTCGCGGCGCTGGGTCTGGCCGACGACGAGCCCCTGACGCGCGAGCACCTCGGCGAGCTCGTCGCCATCGACGTCGTCATGAAGGAGGTCATGCGGCTGTGGCCGCCGGTCCCGGCGAACATGCGGCAGGCGGTCGTCGAGACCTCGATCGACGGCCACCACATCCCGAAGGGCACCTGGCTCAACGTCCACCAGCCCGAGACGCACCGCATGCCCGAGTACTGGGAGAAGCCGCACCAGTTCGACCCGTCACGGTTCCTGCCACCGCGCGAGGAGCACAAGCAGCACAGCCACGCCTACATGCCGTTCGGCGGCGGCGTGCACAAGTGCATCGGCTTCGCCTTCGCCGAGATGGAGGCCAAGGCCGTCTACGCCCGGATGCTGCGCACGCACACCCTGTCCGTGCCGGACGGCTACGTCCCCCGCATGGCGTGGCTGGGCCTGCCGGAGCCCGCCGACCTGCTCCCCGTGACGGTCGCCCGGCGCTGAGGCAGCCACGCGGGCCCGGCCGGTCGGGTCAGGCCGTGCGCATCGGACCGCCGCCCCGACCGGTCGGCCGCAGGCCGGGCACGAGGGCGCACGCGTCGTCGGCGAGGCCCTGCCCCGCCTCCTCGTAGAGGTTGCGGGCGACGTCGGCGCCGGCCTCCTCGAGCTCGCGGACCTCGTCGACGTGCTGCGCCACCGCTGCGATGCTGACGTCCGGCAGGGTGGCGCGGATCCTGCGCGTCGCCCTGAGGTTCGCACCGTGGTCGTTCATCGCCAGCACCACGAGCCGGGTCTCCGGGTGCAGCCGCATGCGGTCCCAGAACTCCGAGTCGAGGGCGTCGCCCCGGATCACACGGCGGCCCTCGCCCTCGTGTCGCACCACGATCGTCCGCGAGCGTTCCACCCCGACGACGCTGACCTCCTGGGTCATCGCCAGCTCGTCGTACGCACCCGTGCCCACCCGCCCCATGCCGAAGACGAGCACCTCGGCCTTGCCGGGGTCCAGCACCGCGTCGGCCGGGTTGACGACGTCGCGCTCGAAGCGGTTGAGGATCGTGGCGTAGCGCGCGAAGAGGTCGTAGCGGCGGCTGTTCGGCGGGGCGGCGACCACGAACGACGACGCCACCAGCAGGGCCATCACGGCCGCCCACTCCTGCCCGAGCAACCCCTCCTCGACACCGACGGCCACGACGATCAGGCCGAACTCGGAGTAGTTGGCCAGCGTCACGGTGGCGTGCCAGATGGTGCGCGAGCGGTACCCGAACCGCGAGAAGACGAGCAGGTGGCCGAAGGTCTTGGCGGGCAGCGCGACGAGGAGCAGCATCGCCGTGACGACCGTGCCGGCGTCGGGCAGCCCGCCGAGCCCGATCGACAGGAAGAACCCGATCAACAGGACGTCCTTGGCGTTGAGCAGACCGCCGGACAGGTCCCCCGCCTTCGGGTGCGTGGCGAGCAGCATGCCGGCGACCAGCGCACCCAGGTCTGGCTTCACGCCGACCGCCTCGAACGCTGCCGCCGCACCGAACGCCAGGACGAACCCGAGCAGCACGAGCAGCTCCTCGTACCCGGTCCGGGTCAGCAGCCAGTGCCACAGCGGGCGGGCGAGCACGATCGCGCCGATGACCGTGACCGCCCAGATCGACGGGACCCCGCCCACGGCGACCAGGAACCCGACGGCGAAGATGTCCTGCATGACCAGGACGGCGAGTGCCAGTCGGCCGGCCAGCGAGCTCGACTCGCCGTACTCCTCCAGCGCCTTGACCGCGAACACGGTCGAGGAGAAGCCGAGGGCGAAGGCGAGGATGAGCAGCTCGGCCAGGTCCAGGTCACCCAGCAGCGGCGCACCCAGCCAGCCGAGCACGAGCAGCAGGCCACCCAGCACGAACAGGCCGCCCAGCAGGTGCAGCGTCGTCCCTGCCCAGACCACCGGTCGTGCGAGCGTCGACGGCTTCAGCTTCAGGCCGATGCCGAACAGCAGCAGGAGCACGCCGAGGTCGCTGACGACCTCGAGGCCCGGCCCCGGGTCGACCTCGGCAGCCGCGAGGAGGAAGCCGGCAGCGAGGTAGCCGACCAGTGGCGGCAGGCCGATCTGCTGGACCAGGAAGCCGAGGGCGAAGGCCGCGGCCAGGGGGATCGCGAGGTCCGCCATGCTCGCCCCCCCGGGTGTCAGCCGCCCTCGCGGATCGGCAGCGGCTCCGGAGGTAGTAGCACGACCTCGGTGGGCCGCGCAGCACAATCGGACACGGCCGGCCCGGGCAGGCGGGCGGTCCAGCCGACCAGGACCGCGGCCAGGCGGTCGTCCGCGCGGCTGGCCTGGACCCCGTGCCACCGCAGCGCAGCGACCGTCCGGTCGGCGTCGAGCTCGAGCGCCCGGACCCCGTCGTCGCGGACGACCGCGTGCTCGACGAGGTCGGCCGGCAGCCACCGCCCGTACCCGATCGCGCCCGATCCGATGACCCACGGGGCGGCGATCCGGAACCCGCGGCGGCCGACGAGGGCGTCCGCCCAGCCGGGCCACAGGGCATGGTCGTCGTCGAGCCGCCCCAGGGACTCCCAGCCCGCGCCGTCGCGCCGCAGGGCGTCGTCGACGGCGTCGGTCAGCGGCGAGTAGGGCCACGGGAGGCGCCGGACGTCACCCGCGGTCCGCGCGTCGGCGACACGCCGCAGGCAGCCCTCGAGGTGCGTGACGTAGACCGACGGCACCGCGACGGCTGCCCCGGCCCCGGCGGCGACGTCGCCGACCAGCACCGCGCCACGCGCGAGCGCCGGGATGGCGCAGGTGACCTCGAACTCACCGAACGCGCCGCGACTGGGCGGGGCGACATGGTCGTGGACGCCGAAGCCGATCGCGGCGTCGAGGTCCGCGAGCAGCTGTCGGCGTGGCCCGTGCCTGCCTGCGGTCACCTCGCCCCCCTCGTCGCGGCACGAGGACACAGCACGAGGTGCCCGAGGTCAACGAGGTGGAACGTCCGTCCCCGCCTCGGGCGTCAGACAGGTCGCCACGAAGTCGTGCCCGAAGGGCGTCATCCGGATGCTGCGCCGGACCGTGCGGGCCCGCTTGGTGCGGTCCATCGCCGCCAGCACGTCCGGCTGGGCCTCGAGCACCTGGTAGGCGCCGTGGTCACGCAGCGGCTCACGCGAGAACCACACCAGCCCGAGGCGGAAGAGGTTGTTCAGGTACTGCTGGGTGCGCTCGACGTGCTTGCAGCCGGCCAGCTCGCCGATCATCGTCAGGCCGGCCTCGACCAGCTCGGAGTTGTTCGGCACCGCCGACGCACTCCGGACGTCGACGCTCGGCTGGGCCCCCTCGAGCTCGAGGAGCCGCAGGATCCGGGCCTCGTCGGGCGAGAGTGACGAGAGGATCCGCGCGTACGCCGGGTGCGTCTCCTCCTCGTCGTTGACGTCCGAGCTGCGACGCAGCAGTTCGGCCCCGCGCCGGCGCAGCTCGTCCACGTCGGGGTCGCCGCCGCGGCGTGACCGGCGGGGCTCGCGCTCCTCGTGCTGGGTCGGGTCGTCGACGCCGGCGAACTCGAGCAGGGCGTCACGGGCGCCGGTCGCCGCCTGGTTCGCAGCCTGCGTCACCGACTCGCCGGCGGCCAGCGCACCCACGACCCGCTCGGCGATGTGCATGGACGTCGACAGCCCCCAGCGGGACGTCCGCCACGCGCTGCCGAGGGCCAGTCGGGCCAGACCGATGCCCCCCTCCACCAGCTCCGCCGCGCGCTCGTCGACGTCGGGGTACGGCTCGTCGTCGTCGACCGGGCGACGGGCCCGGTCGAACGCCTCCGGCGGGACGGGCGGCGGGGCGTCGTGGTCATGCTCGCTGGACACGGTGCACCTCAGCTGACGACGGCGTACTGCACGAGCCCGGCGACGAAGCCGAGCACGGACCCGATGAAGATGAGCAACCACTCGTCCTCCTCCATCGCCGAGCGCAGCATCTCGGCGAACTCGGGAGGGTTCAGCTGCGCCAGCCGGGTCGCGAGCAGCTCGCGGACCCGCTCGCTCTGGCGCTTGTTGAAGACCGGGTCGGTCAGGGGGGCCATGGTCGAGTCGACCGCCTCCGTCGCGAGCCGGGTCCGGATCGCGTCGTACTCCCGCGTGCCGATCGCGACCCGGACCGCGCCGCGGGCGATGCCCAGCGACTCGTCGACGGCCGGCCGCAGCGCCTGCTCGATGAGGTGGCGCGTGCGGTCGCTGCGGGTGCCGTGCACCAGCTCCTCCCCGATGTTGGAGAGGGTGACGATGTCGTCGGCGATGACCTTGGCGTAGACCTCGGCGACCTCGGGCTGCCGTCGCATGAAGAGGCCGTGGAAGGTGATGGGCCCCACCCGGCGCGGCTCGATCGGGTTGAAGATCGCCTTGATGGCGATCCAGTTGGTGAGGTAGCCGACGACGATGCCCGACACTGGCAGGATCCAGCCCGGGATCGGGTCCGGGGCGAAGCTGGCCACCACGGGCACGAGCGGCAGCCCGAGCAGGAAGCCGAGGAACAGGCCCGACCAGATCACGAAGTTGAGCTCACGGCTGCCGACCTCGAGGAAGATCCGGTTCGCCAGCCGGGGCTCGGCCTCGATCTTGCGGATCACCATCATCTTGATGTCGAGCAGCTGCTCGATGTGCTCGCCGATCTGGTCGGTGACACGGTGCACCAGACGCGGCAGCTGGGCGTCGATCCGCGCGTGGATGGCGGCGCGCATCGGGGGTGGCGTGTCGGCCCACAGCTGTGGGTGCTCCCGACGCACGATCCCCTCGACCAGCTCGTGCACCTCGTCGGTGGAGGTGGCGAGGATGTGCTCGGCGATCTGGTCGGGGTCGAGCCGCTCGTAGAACTCCGAGGGGCTGCCCAGCCGCGCGATGCCCTTGTCGACGGCGATCGAGCCCATCTTGGCGGCGCGCGACGGGATGACGCCCTGCCAGCCGATCCCGCCGATCGCGACGCCCGGGATCGCCTGGAGCTTGCGTGGCAGCAGCTGGTTGACGGCCCGCAGCCCCGGGACCGTGATCCCGACGAACTCGACCGGGTAGAACAGGAACTTGATGCCGACGTAGTTCGTGGCGAGGCCGATGACGCCCGCGACGAGCGGGATCGAGAGCAGCGACCAGTCCATCACTGCCTCCCCGTGCGTCGGTGTGGTGACCGTAGCGGTGCCGGTCGCGGCCACGCTCGCTCCGACCGGCGCGCGCCGATGGAGCTCGATGTGGCCCGAACGGGCCATGACGTCCTAGTCATTGTGGACCGAATCGGCGGTGGTGAACTTTATAGAGTTATGTGAAGGCTACGGTAGCCGTCAGTGTTCGTACGACCACTGGACGAGACATGACCCGCTTGCACCTCCCCACGGCGCTCGCCGCTGGCGTCGCGCTGTTCGCCGTCGCGGCCGGACCACCGGTCCAGCCCGGCAGCAACGGACAGGGTGGCCCGCCCGACGAGACCAGGGCCGGCGACGACGCCGTCGTGTGCATCGTGGACCGGACCGAGACGACCGTGACGGTCCGCTCGACGAAGGCACTGGGCAACGTGCAGCTCGAGTTCGTCGGCGGCGCGGTGCAGCGGTTCGAGGACCCGGACGGCGAGGTCCACGAGGCGACCTACGCCGGGACCGGCGACAACGAGGGCGACGAGATCGCCGCCGTGCACGTCAAGAGCGGCGACAACAACCACGGTGCCGGTGGTCTCGGCGCCCTGGTCGAGGCCGCCTGCGAGGGCGATCCGGGCGGGGACGACGAGGGCAACGGGGGCAAGCACGTCGGCAAGCCGGACCCGGACGAGGAGCCGCCGACCGACGAGGACGACACGCCGCCGACCCCGCCGACCCCGCCCACGCCGCCGACGCCACCGACGCCACCCACCCCGCCGGTCGACCCCAGTCCGGACACCCCGCCGACGCCGCCCACCACACCGACCCCGCCCACGCCACCGACCCCGCCAACACCCCCGACCCCGCCGACCCCGCCGACGCCGCCGGTCGTGGTCCCGGAGCCGCAGGACGAGCCCCAGGACGAGCCGGACGAGCCGCAGGACGAGCCGGACGAGCCGCAGGACGAGCCCGAGGAGCCGGGGACGATCACCCACGAGGACCCCGCCCCGGACCCGGAGCCCGAGCCCACCGACGACACGGACCCGACGCCGACGACCGACCCGGCACCCGGGCCCGAGACCGAGCCGACCGACGAGCCCGAGCCCACCACCCCGCGCCCGGGACCGGTCGTCGCCGGTGAGGTGCTCCAGCGCGACCCGAGCGCGGCCCCGGCAGCGACGCCTGAGGAGGCGGCGCCCACGGCGGACGCGACACCGACACCGGCCCCGGCCGTCCTCGCCGAGTCGCTGGCGAACGCCGGCGCCGACACGGGCACCCTCGCGGTCACGGCGCTGTTCGCCCTGGCCCTCGGTGCGGTCCTGTTGCGTCGTCGCCCCACCGCCTGACGGGCGGGTGCCCCCTCAGTAGCTCTTGGGCAGGCCGAGGGTGTGCTGGGCGATGTTGTTGAGGATCATCTCCCGCGACACCGGCGCGATCTGGGCGAGCCGGGCTCCCAGCCACATGTCGGTCAGCCCGTACTCCTCGGTCATCCCGTTGCCGCCGTGGGTCTGGATCGCCTGGTTGGCCGCGCGGACGGCGATGTCGGCGGCGGCGAACTTCGCCATGTTGCACGCCTCGCCCGCCTTGGGGTGGCCGGCGTCGTAGAGGGCGCACGCCTTGCGGGTCAGCAGGCGCGCCTGCTCGTACTCGATCCAGCACTCGGCGAGCGGGTGCTGGATCGCCTGGTGCGAGCCGATGGGCGCGTCGAACACGGTGCGCGTCTTGGCGTACTCCACGGCCCGGTCGATGGCCAGCCGTGCCCCGCCGACCGAGCCGGCCGCCGCCATGATGCGCTCGGGGTTCAGACCGTCGAAGACAGCGGCCAGGCCGCCGGTGTCGCCCCCGATCAGCCGCTCCTCCTCGACCTCCACGTCGTCGAAGAACAGCGTCCACTGCTCCTCCGCCCACGGGACGGTCGTCGGGATCGGCGTGCGGGACAGTCCCTGCGCGTCACTGTCGACGATGAACAGCAGCGGCAGCCCCAGCTGGCCGTTGTCCATCCGCGCCCGCGCGACGACGAGGATCCCGTCGCTGTGCTCGACGCCGGAGATGAAGTGCTTCTGCCCGTTCAGCCGCCACGTGCCGTCACCCGTCCGCTCGGCGTTGGTCGAGATGCGGTGGGTGTTGGAGCCGGCGTCGGGCTCGGTCACGGCGAAGGCCAGCTTGGTCGTGGCCGCAGCCAGTCCGGGCAGCCACCGGTCCCGCTGCGCCTCGGTGCCGTGGCGCGCGAGGATGGAGCCGGCGATCGCGGGTGACACGACCAGCAGGGCAAGCGTGATCTCCTCGAGCGCGAGCTCCTCGGCCACAGCGGCCAGGCCGGTCATGCCGAAGCCGCCCCCGCCGTACGTGGTCGGCAGGTTGACGCCGAGGTAGCCCTGCTTGCCCAGCTCCGCCCAGAGCTCCTCGGGCGGTGCGCCGTCCTTGCGGCACTGCTCCATGTACGGACGGCCGTACCGCTTGGCGATGCCCCGCACGCCCTCGCGGAGCAGCTGCTCCTCCTCGCTCGGCTCGAGGGACAACTGCACCGGTGTGGCCATGCTCGCACTCCCCTGCGTGGACGACCCGGTGCATCCCGGCACCTGACCGTCCGCCTATGTGACACCACATGTGTCACGTTGCCACTGTAGCATCCTGTCCACCTCCGACGACCCCCACAGACGCCCCCGCCCACCCGCGAAAGTCCCCCAGCATGCGCATCGGCTTCTCCGTCCAGTACGCCGGCAACCCCACCGAGGTGGTCGGCCACCTGCAGGAGATGGAGGCGGCCGGGCTCGACATCGCCTGGGTCGCCGAGGCCTACGGCTTCGATGCCGTGAGCATCCTCGGCTACATCGCCGCCAGGTGCGACGACCTCGCGATCGGGTCGGCGATCCTCAACGTCTACTCGCGCACCCCGGCGCTCATCGCACAGGTCGCCGCAGGCCTGGACGCCGTCTCCGGGGGCAGGTTCGAGCTGGGGCTGGGTGCGTCCGGACCGCAGGTGATCGAGGGCTGGCACGGGATGCCCTACAGCAAGCCGCTGACCCGCACCGAGGAGACGATCGACCTGGTGCGGCGCATGCTCCGGCGCGAGGTGATCGAGCACGACGGCGACGTGTTCACGCTGCCGCTGCCCGCCGACCAGGGGCTCGGGCTGGGCAAGCCGCTCAAGATGCTGACCCACCCCGTCCGCGACCGGGTCCCGATCCACGTCGCGGCGCTCGGGCCGAAGAACGTCGAGATGACCGCGACCCACGCCGACGGGTGGATCCCGATCTTCTTCCACCCCGACAAGTTCCGCGACGTGTGGGGCGAGCCGCTCGAGGCCGGGCTCTCGCAGCGCGACGAGTCGCTCGGCGAGCTGGACACGATCGTGTCGGTCGCCTTCGCCGTCGCCGAGGGCGACCAGCGCCGGGCGCTCCTCGACGCCTCCCGCGACATGTACGCGCTGTACATCGGGGGCATGGGCGCCAAGGACAAGAACTTCTACAACGACCTCGCCTGCCGCTACGGGTACGAGGAGGAGGCGACCCGGATCCAGGAGCTCTACCTCGACGGCAAGAAGGACGAGGCCGCGGCGCTCGTGCCCGAGTCCTTCATCGAGGAGACGAACCTCATCGGCTCCGAGGGCTTCATCCGGGAGCGCATCGCCGCCTACCAGGAGGCGGGTGTCACGACGCTCAACGTCCTGCCGATGGACGACCCGGTCACCGTGGTCGAGCAGGCCAAGGCCTGGTCGTCCTGATGGCGGACGTCGACGTCGCCGACGACGGCAGGGCGGTCACGAGCTTCCCGAGCGTGGACGACCTGCCGGTGCAGACGCGCGGTGTCGTCTCGGCCACAGCCGCGTTCGACGTCGCCCTGCGGACCGCGGGCGCGACGCTGGTCGCCGGCTCGATGCTGCCGGCGCTGCTGCGCCCGACGCAGCTGCGGCGGACGCTCGACAGCGTCGACCACTACCTCGACCTCGCGGCAGCGGCCGACGCGGCGACCACCTTCGTCCGCCCGACGACGCTGCCGGACGTCGAGCTCGTCAAGCGTGAGCCCGCGCGGTGGCGCTGGCTGCCGGGCATCGTCGACCTGCTGCGCTTCCCCAGCACCTACGTGCCG
>CAYMGL010000095.1:0-9350 GCA_964389945.1 uncultured Actinomycetota bacterium | reverse complement strand
GGAGCTCGCCCACGAGGATCACGTCGGGGTCCTGCCGCAGCACGTGCTTGAGGGCCTTGGTGAACGACAGGGAGTCCGTGCCGATCTCGCGCTGGTTCACGACCGAGCGCTTGTGGTGGTGGAGGAACTCGATCGGGTCCTCGACCGTCATGATGTGGGCCGCGCGCTGCTCGTTGACCATGTTGACCAGTGCGGCCAGGGTCGTCGACTTGCCGGAGCCCGTCGGCCCGGTGACGAGGACGAAGCCACGGGGCAGGTGGGCGAAGTTGCCGACCTGTGACGGGATGCCGAGCTCGTCCAGCGTCATGATCTCGAACGGGATGACACGCATCACCGAGCCGATCGAGCTGCGCTGCTGGAAGATGTTGACGCGGAAGCGGGCGAGGTTCGGCACCGAGTACGACATGTCGAGCTCGAGCTCGTTCTCGAACTCCTCGCGCTGCTTCTGCGTCATGATCGCATAGAGCATCTTCTGCAGCTCGCCGGAGTGCAGCACCGGGTAGTCGGCCAGCGGCTGGACGTCGCCGTGGACCCGGATCGACGGCTGGATGCCCACGGTGAGGTGGAGGTCGGAGCCACCGGAGTCCACCAGCTCCTTGAGCAGGGCGTCGAGGTCGATCGTCGCCTCCTCCTCGTGCGCCAGACGCGGCGACTGCGGCGGCGCCGGGGCCGCCCCGCCCGGCCCGCCCGCGCCGCCGGACGCGGCCGGGACGTCGGCGCCCTCGTCCCCCTCGAGCGACTCGACCGGGCTGAGGTGACGGATGGCGTTGAGCACCTGGGCGCGGGGCGCGAGGACGAGCTCGACGCCCTGGCCGGTGACCTGCCGCACGCGGTCGGCGGCGTCACGGTTGGACGGGTTGGCGATGGCGACGACCAGCTTGCCGTCGTCGCCGAAGGCGACCGGGACGGCCTGGATCTCGGCCGCGACGTCGCGCGGGACCAGGCCGATCGCGGCCTGGTCGACCGTCCCGGAGCTGATCTCCGTGAACCGCATCCCGAGCTGCTGCGCCGCGGCGCGGACGAGGTCGGCCTCCTCGGCCAGCCCCATCTCGACCACGGTGCGGCCGAAGCTCGAGCCGGTCTCGGCCTGTCGCTGCTCCGCCGCCGACAGCTGCTCCTGCGTCAGCGTGCCCTGCTCGACGAGGATCTCCCCGATCGCGCTTGCCATTGCTTCACCCCTGTGGTGTGCGCCGTGCGGTCAGACGACCACGCGGCCGATCTCCTCGATCGTCGTCTTGCCCTGGAGGACCTTGGTCAGGCCGTCGTCGCGCAGGGTCTTCATCCCCTGCTCGATCGCGACCCGCTTGATCTCGTCCGACGAGGCCTCGGCGACGCAGAGCCGCTCGATCTCCTCGGTCACCGTCATGATCTCGTGGACCGCCATCCGGCCCCGGTAGCCGGTGTTGCTGCAGGCCGAGCACCCCACCGCCTTGGGCACCTCGGGCCGGGCCTCGGCGACCTCGTCGGAGAAGCCGGCCAGTCGGTAGGCGTCGGGCTCGAGCACCTGCATCTCGCCGCACTTGGTGCAGACCCGCCGGCACAGCCGCTGCGCCAGGACGCAGTCGGTGGCCGACGAGACGAGGAACGGCTCGACGCCCATCTCGGTCAGACGGGTGATGGCGCTCGCCGCGTCGTTGGTGTGCAGCGTCGACAGCACGAGGTGCCCCGTGAGCGCCGCCTCGATGCCGATCGTGGCGGTCTCGGCATCGCGCATCTCACCGACCAGCACGACGTCGGGGTCCTGACGGAGGATCGAGCGCAGCGCGGAGGCGAACGTCAGGCCGGCCTTCTTGTTGATCTGGACCTGGTTGATCCCGGCGAGCCGGTACTCGACCGGGTCCTCGGTCGTGATGATGTTGATGTCGGGCGTGTTCTTGACGTTCAGCGTCGCGTACAGCGTCGTGGACTTGCCGGAACCGGTCGGGCCCGTGACCAGGATCATCCCGTACGGCTTGCGGTAGGACTCCTCGAAGCGCTTCTCGTTCTCCGGCGTGAAGCCGAGGTCGCTCAGCTCGAGCATCACCGACGTCTTGTCGAGGATGCGCATGACGACCTTCTCGCCGTACACGGTCGGCAGCGTCGAGAACCGCAGGTCGATCGGCTTGCCCGCCACGTTCAGCGCGATGCGGCCGTCCTGCGGGATCCGGCGCTCGGCGATGTCCACCTCGGCCATGATCTTCAGACGGCTGATCACGCCCGACGTGATCGACCGGGGGCTGCGCATGACCTCCTTGAGCACGCCGTCGATGCGGTAGCGGACGCGCAGGTCCCGCTCGCCCGGCTCGATGTGGATGTCGGACGCCCCGTCGTTGACCGCCTGGGTGATCAGGAGGTTGACGAACTTGACGATCGGTGCCTCCTCGGTGACCTCCTTGAGGCCCGCGAGGTCGGACAGCTCCTCCTCGCCACCGAGGTCGTGCGCGATCTCCTCGATCTCCTCACCGACGCGGCTGAACCGCTTGATGGCGTCCTGCACGTCGTCGCGCGTCGCGACCACGGCGACGACGTCCTTCTTCGTCAGTGACCGGATGTCGTCGAGCGCGAACACGTTGGCGGGGTCGCTCATCGCGACGACGAGCGTCCCGTCCTCGCGGTAGTGCAGCGGGATGCAGCTGTAGCGCCGACACAGGCTGTCCGGCACCGACGACGCCGCCACCGGGTCGATGTCGACCTCGGTGAGGTCGACGAACGGCATGCCGATCTGGTCGGCCAGCGCCCGCACGAGCTCACGCTCCTCGAGGTAGCCCCGCTCGACCAGCACACGCCCGAGCGACCTGCCCTCCTCACGCTGGACCTGCTCGGCCTCCTCGAGCTGGTCCGGCGAGATGAGCCCGTCGCGGACCAGCACCGCGCCGAGTGCCTTCATCGTCGTTCCCTCGCCGTCCAACGTCCCCGTCGGCGGACACGCCGACTTGATGAATGTTCATCGGCACCCTAGGTCCTGGACTCCAGCAGCGCTGTGAGCCACGACGTTCAGCGGGCGCCGTCGAGCAGCGCTCGGAAGCGGTCCGTCGGCGGCCGCCGACCGGTCCAGCGGACGAAGGCGTCCTCGGCCTGCGCAGCGAGCAGGGCGCGGCCGTCGACGGTGGTCGCACCGGCGTCGACGGCGGCCGCGATCCACGGTGTCGCGCCCGGCACGTAGACCAGGTCGTGGACCACCTGGTCCGCTGTCGGTCGGGCGAACGGCTCGGGCAGCGACTCGCCGTGCATCCCCAACGGCGTGGCGTTGACCAGGGTCGCGGCACGGGCCACGACGTCCGCGACCGCCGGGTCGTCGAGGGCGAGCCCACGCCCGTCGGCCGCCAGGGACGCGACGGTCCGGGCGGCCCTGCCGTCGCGTCCGACGACGGTCACGTGCCGCTCCCCCGCGGCCACCGCGACGGCCCGTGCGGCACCACCGGTGCCGAGCACCACGAGCGGGCCGTCACCGGCACTGCCGTCCAGCACGCGGGCGAAGCCGCTGACGTCGGTGTTGTCGCCGTGCAGTCGTTCCTCGTGCCACCACAGCGTGTTCACCGCGCCGGTGCGTCGCGCGACGTCGGTCAGCTCGTCGCACGCGGCGTGCGCCGCCAGCTTGTGCGGCACGGTGACGTTCGCGCCGACGCACCCCACGGCGGCCAGGGCCTCCACGACCTCGGCGAACCGCTCCGCCGCGACCGGGAGTGCGAGGTAGACGAGGTCGAGCCCGAGCTCACGGAAGGCCGTGTTGTGCAGCAGCGGCGACAGCGAGTGCTCGACCGGGTCGCCGAGCAGCACCACGGGACGCGTGGTCGCTGCCGGCCACGTGGTCTCAGCCATCACCGAGGCAGTTCCCGGCCGCACGGAACTCGGCGACGTTGGCGTTGTGGCCCTCCAGCGTCTCGGCGAAGACGTGGCTGCCGTCGCACGCCGGGGTCAGCACGTAGTAGGTGAAGTCGGTGTCGGCCGGGTTCAGGGCGGCCGTCAACGACGCGGACCCGAAGCCCGAGATCGGCGTCGGCGGCAGGCCCTGCACCTGGTAGGTGTTGTAGGGCGACTCGACCTCGGTGTCGGCGTTGAGCACCCGCTCCTTCCACCGTCCGAGCGCGTACAGCACCGTCGCATCGATCTGCAGCGGCATGCCCGCGTCGAGCCGGTTGTAGATCACCGATGCCACGAGTTCGCGCTCCTCGTCGACCCGTGTCTCGCGCTCGATCAGCGAGGCGATCGTCATCGCGTCGTAGACCGTCAGCCCACGCTCCTCGAGGAAGGCGCGCTCGTCGGGCGACAGCAGCTCGAGCTCGCCGGCGAGCTGGTCGATCGCCCGCTGCAGCACCTCCTGGGGCCCGGCCTCGGCGCCGACGCGGTAGGTCTCCGGGAACAGCAGGCCCTCGAACGGGTACCGGACCTCCGGGCCCAGGCTCGACGGGTCCGGCAGGCCGGCCGGGATCTGCAGGACCCCCTCGGCGTTCTCCCCCGCGTCCAGCCGCGCCGCGAGCACGGCCTCGAGGTCGGCGAGGTCGATGTCGTCGAACTGCTCGGCGATCCGCTCCAGCGTCAGGACCTGCGACAACCCCTCCTCGATGCGGAACTCGACCTCGTCGGGGCCCTCGGGGCCGGCGCGGAAGACGTCGACCACCTCGTCCGCGCTCATGTTGGTCTCGAGCTGGTAGGTCCCGGCCTCGAGCGTCGAGAAGAAGCCGTCCTGTCGCGCGTACAGGTCGAAGCTGGTCGCGTTGCGGATCACGCCGGCGTCCTCGAGCTGCTGTGCCAGCTCGCTGCGGCCGATGCCGAGGTTGACCTCGAACGTGACGGGCTCGGTCGGCAGCCCCTCCTCGGGCTCCAGCTGGGCGTTGGCCCACTGCAGGACCCCGATGACGCCCACGACCAGCAGCGCGAGCACGCCGAGGAAGACCTTCGACCCGGTGCTGAGCTGCATGCGCTACGCCTCCTGTGGCGGTGATCCAACCAGTTGCCGGCCCGTCGCGTCAGCGGCGGAGGCGGTGTGCCTCGAGGACGCCGCGCAGGATGATGCTGGCTGCGACCTTGTCCACGCGCTGCTTGCGGCGCGCACGGGACGCGTCGCCCTCGAGCATGGCGCGCTCGGCCTCGACCGTCGTCAGGCGCTCGTCCCACAGCGCCACCGGCAGACCCGTCGCCGCCCGGATCGCGTCCGACAGCCGCCGGGCGCGGGACGCGGGCGCGGTCTCCCGGCCGTTCATGTCACGGGGCCAACCGACGACGATGCCCACCACACCGCGCTCGTCCGCTGCGGTGGTCACGTCCGCCGCGATGCCGTCGAGGTCGTCGCCGTCATCGACCGGCAGCACCTCGGCGGGCGAGGCCACGACCTGGTCCGGGTCGCTGACGGCCAGGCCGACCCGGACGTCGCCCGGGTCCACCGCCAGCAGCCTGCCGACCAGCGGCAGGTCGTCACCGGGACCGAAGCTCACAGGTGACCGCCTTGCTCGCTGCGCTCGACAGCGCCGCTCATTCGGCCACCGCCTCGCGGGCGAGCCGGCCGGCGACCTCGAGCGCCTCGTCGAGCTTCGACCCGTCACGGCCGCCGGCCTGGACCATGTCGCCGCGCCCCCCGGCACCGCCGCCCACGACCTGCGCCGCCGGGTGGAGGATCGGCCGCGGCTCGACGCCGTCGTCCACGAGGTCGGAGGTCAGGGCGCAGATCAGGATCGCCTTGCCGTCGCTGGTCGTCGCGCCGAGCACCACGATCGCACGCTCGGCGAGGATCCCACGGACCTCCAGCGCCACCTGCCGCAGCTCGTCGCCGTCGGCGACGTCGACCTTCGCGGTGACGACGGCCGTGCCGTCGGCCCGGTCGGCACCCTCGGCGAGCGACCGCGCGACGCCGGCCAGCGCCTGGGCGCGGACCTTCTCGAGCTCCTTCTCCACCCCGCGCAGCTTCTCCATCAGGGACTGCACGCGGCCGACGGCCTCGTCGGTGGGCGCCCCGAGCAGGCGCGCGACCTCCTCGGCGACCTGCATCTCGTTGCGGGCGTAGCGGTGGGCGTCGACGCCGGTCACGGCCTCGATGCGTCGCGTGTTGGAGCCGATCGACTCCTCACGGACGAGGTAGATCGGCCCGACACCGGCACCGGTGTCCACGTGCGTGCCGCCGCAGAGCTCCTTGGAGAAGTCGCCGATGGTCACGACCCGGACCACCTGCCCGTACTTGTCGCCGAAGTTCGCGACGGCGCCGGCCTGCTTGGCCTCGTCGAGCGGCATGACCTCCGTGGTCACGTGGGGGTTGTGGAGGACCCGCCGGTTGATCGTCCCCTCGATGTCGCCGAGCTGGTCGCCCGTGACCGACTCGAAGTGGGGGAAGTCGAACCGCAGCCGTCCCGGCTGCACGAGCGACCCGGCCTGCTGCGCGTGGTCGCCCAGCACCTCCTTCATCGTCGCGTGGAGGATGTGCGTCGCCGAGTGGCTGCGGGCGGTGGCGGTCCGCCAGTCGGTGTCGACGCTGAGCAGGGCCTGCTGGCCCGGTCGGACCTCGCCGGCCTCCACCACGACCCGGTGCGTCTGCACGCCCTCGATGGCGGGCTGGGTGTCGACGACGCGCAGGCGACCGGTCTCGGTCTGGATGACGCCGTGGTCACCGACCTGGCCGCCGCCCTCGGCGTAGAACGGCGTGCGGCCGACCACGACCTCCAGCTCGTCACCCTCGCTGGCGCCCTCGAGCATGCCGCCCGGCGCCAGCAGCGCGCCGAGCGTCGCCTCGGCCTGCAGCTGCTCGTAGCCGAGGAAGTCCGTCGCGCCGACGGCCTCGGCGGCAGCCCGGTAGACCTCGTCGGGCACACCGCCGTCGCCCTTCCGGGCCGCGGCACGCGCGCGCTGCCGCTGCTCCTCCATGAGCTCGTCGAACCGGTCGCGGTCGAGCGACAGGCCGGCGTCCTCCGCGATCTCGGCCGTGAGGTCGACCGGGAACCCGAACGTGTCGTGCAGCTCGAAGGCCACGTCGCCGGGGAAGCTCCCGTCGGCCGAACCGATGACCTCCTCGGCCTTGGCGAGGCCGCTGGCGATGACCCGCGAGAAGTCCGCCTCCTCGGCCGTGGCCACGCGCTCGACCAGCTCGCGCTGGCGCTCCAGGTCGGGGTAGCCGCCCTTCATTGCCTCGATGACGGCGTCGACCATCGCAGGCATGACGGCGTCCTCGGTGCCCAGCAGCCGCGCGTGGCGGACGACCCGTCGCAGCAACCGCCGCAGCACGTAGCCACGCCCCTCCTTGGACGGCAGCACGCCGTCGGCGATGAGGAAGGTCGACGTGCGGGCGTGCTCGGCGATGATGCGCAGGCTGAGGTCGGCGTCCTCGTCCTCGCCGTACGTCGTCCCGGTCAGCTCACCCGCCCTCGCCAGCAGCGCGGCGAACACGTCGGTGTGGAACACGTCCTCGACGTCCTGCAGGATCACCGCGAGCCGCTCGAGACCGAGGCCGGTGTCGACGTTCTGCTTGGGCAGCGGACCCAGTTCGTTGAAGTCGTCGTCGAGCTCGTACTGCATGAAGACGAGGTTGTAGAACTCGAGGTAGCGCTCGTCGTTGACGGCCGGGCCGCCCTCCTCGCCCCAGGCGGGCCCGCGGTCGTAGTAGATCTCGCTGCAGGGGCCGCCGGGGCCGGCGTTGTGGGTCCACCAGTAGTTGTCCTCGACCCCGAGCCGCTGGATGCGTTCGGCGGGGACGTCGGTCTCCTCCAGCCACAGCTGCTCGGCCTCGTCGTCGTCCTCGTAGACGGTGACCCAGAGCTTCTCGGGATCCAGGCCGTAGACCTCGGTCGACAGCTCCCAGGCCCAGCGGATGGCGTCGCGCTTGAAGTAGTCGCCGAAGCTGAAGTTGCCCAGCATCTCGAAGAACGTCAGGTGGCGGGTGGTCCGGCCCACGTTCTCGATGTCGTTGGTCCGCACGCACTTCTGGAAGCTCGTGACCCGCGGCGCGGGGGGCTCGGCGTCACCGAGGAAGAACGGCTTGAACGGCACCATCCCCGCGACGTTCAGCAGCAGGGTCGGGTCGTTGGGGATCAGCGGCGCGGACGCGATGCGACGGTGGCCCTTGTCCTCGTAGAAGGACAGGAACGTCTCGCGGATCTGGTTGGTGTCCACGGGGGACCTCACACGGTTCGTCAGTCGGTGGGCTCGTCGCCGTCCATGGTGGCGAGGTCGAGCAGGGAGGGCACGCCGTACCGGGCACGCAGCTCCGCCTCACGGGCACGCCTGGCGTCACGACCCGCGGCGACCGCGCCCTTCCAGCGCGCCTGGGTGCCGCCCACCCGACGCCCGGTCCGTGCAGCGACCGTGCCCGGCCGCGTGGCCTCGGTGAGCTCCTCGACCTTGCGCAGGGCTGCGATGCCCAGCACGACGCCGAGCACGAGCCAGAACAGCCGACGGATCACTCGTCGCCCCGGAGCTGCCGGACGGTCCGCGACGCGCCCACCGCGTAGGCGGCTGCCTTGATCAGCGGGTTGGACACCGTGGCGTGGACGACACCGACGAGCTGGTCGGTCGTGTGGGTGATCGACTGCACGCCGGCGATGATCGTGTCGACGCGGGCGAGCTCGACGTTGACCCCCGTCACCGTCTCGTTGGCGCTGGCGAGCAGGTCGACGGTCTGGTCGGTCGCCTCGTCGACCAGCCGGGTGGCCCGGTCGAGCAGGCCGAGGACGCGGAACAGGGCGACGACGAGCGCGATCACCAGGACGCCCCAGAAGCCGGCAGCGACCACGAGTGCCCAGTCGGTGGCAGTCATGTCGGTCCTCGGCGTGGGTGCGGGGGCGCAGGGACGCCCGAGCGTAGTCACCGGCGACGCGGGCGCTGCCGGCCTAGCGGTGGCGGTCGGGCCACCACGCGCGCAGGCGGTCCGCGAGGCCGGCCTCGTGGCCCCGCGGCCCGGGCTCGAACAGCCGCAGGTGCTGCAGTTCCTCCGGCAGGTGCTGCTGGCCCGTGAAGCCGTCGGGATGGTCGTGCGGGTACTCGTACCCGACGCCGCTGCCGATGGCGGCGGCGTTCTTGTGGTGCGCGTCGCGCAGGTGGGGCGGGACGGCTGCGTCGCCGTGGCGCCGCACAGCGTCCTTGGCGCGACCGATCGCCGTGGTCACGCTGTTGGACTTCGGCGCGGTGGCAAGCGCGAGCGCGGCGTGGGCGAGCGCGAACTCGGCCTCGGGCAGCCCGACCTTGTCCAGGGCGTCGAAGGCCGCGACGGCCGTCGGCAGCGCGAGCCGGTCGGCGAGCCCGACGTCCTCCGACGCGAGGATGACCATGCGCCGGGCGATGAACCGCGGGTCCTCGCCACCCTCGAGCATCCGGAACAGCCAGTAGAGGGTCGCGTCGGGGTCGCTGCCCCGCATCGACTTGATGAAGGCGCTGACGATGTCGTAGTGCTGGTC
>CAYMGL010000094.1:0-9405 GCA_964389945.1 uncultured Actinomycetota bacterium | reverse complement strand
ACGGCGAGGGTGACGGGGAGGATGGTCACGACCAGCCAGATGAGGGCGTCGGCGATGGCGCCGAAGGCGTCCTTGGTGGACTCCCAGGCCCGGGCGAGGGTGCCCTCGGGTTCGGGTTCGACCTCCTCGGGGGCGATGCTGCGCGGCAGGAGCTCGACGTTGATCGTGGCCAGGGCGACGCGGTCCTCGGCGCCGGCGCGCTGGGCCTCGAGGCGTTCGATCTCGCCGCGGACCTGGTTGATGCGCTCGAAGACCTGGAGGAGCTGGGTCGCCTGCGGGTCGCTGTCGCGGACGTCGGCGAGCAGGGCCTGCAGCTCGGTCTCGAGGCGTTCGAGGTTGTCGATGCGGGCCTGCAGGTCGGTCAGCTGGTCGGTGAGGTCCTCGGTGCTGATCGAGGACTCGACGACGCGCTCACCGATCGCGGCGAGGTCCTCGACCGTGGCGTCGAGCGCACGAGCCGGCACCCGGAGCCGCAGGAAGCCGGAGCCGAAGTCGCCACCGCGGACCTCGGCGTCGGACACGAAGCCGCCCGCGCGCTGGGCGGCGGCGGCCACGCGCGTCGCAGCCTGCTCGACGTCGGCCACCTCGAGGATGACCGACGCGGTCCGCGCCAGCTGACGGCCGGTGACGGCGCTGCCCGACCCGCCGAAGGTGACGACGTCGTCCGCGGCGTCGCGCTCGGCCTCGCCGCCCGCGTCGTCGGCGGGCTCCTCGGCCATCGCCTCGTCGCCGTCCTCCTCCGCGAAGCCGTCGCTGTCGGCGCCCCCCGAGGCCTCGCTGAAGCCAGCGTCGTCGGCCGAGCAGCCAACGGCGAGCAGACCCGCCGCCAGGACCGCCGCCAGCCATCGTGTCGTGCGCATCCGGGTGCCTTCCCCTCGTGGTCACCGTCTGGGACGCCACGCGCCCCCGCCCGGTTCCACGATGCCACAGCGAACGGCGGCGACCCGCGAGGCCGGTCGGTCAGAGCCCCGCGAAGAGGTCGTCGAGCGGCGCTCCCTCGAGCTGCGCCGGCCGGAGGCAGACGAACTCCTCCCACGGCCAGGCGTCTGCCTCCACCTCGCGGGGGACGGCGAACCACAGCCCGTCGGGGTCCACCTGGCTGGCGTGGGCGAGCAGGGCCGCGTCGCGGCGGGGGAACCAGTCGGCCACCTCGAGCCGTGCGGCGACAGGGAGCCGGTCGGCGTCGCGCTCGGGACGCTCCTCCTCCGGGTCGAGCCACTCGGCGTACGGCGACTCGTGACCGGCGGCCAGCATGGCCTCGTGGAGCGCGACGACGCGCGGCTTCGTGAACACGGTCGTGCCGACCACACGCGCCACCTCCCAGGGCGCACCCTCGACGTCTGCCTCCGGGTCGGCGGCGAGGTCGACGGCGGCCATCGTCACGTCGTGGGTCCGGATGTGGTCGGGGTGCGGGTACCCGCCGTCGGGCGGATAGGTGACGATCACCTGCGGACGCTCCGCCCGCAGGATCGATGCCAGTCGCGTGGCGGGTCGGGCGATGGGCGCGTGCCAGAAGCACGGGTCGCCCGGCACGGCCTCGAGGTCCTCGTGCCAGCCCGAGTCCCGCTCCCCCAACGTGTAGGCCCGTGCGAAACCGATGGCCTCCACCGCGGCGGCGAGCTCGCGCTCGCGCAGGGCCGGCATCTCCTCCGGCGTGACGTGGCCGACCTTCTCGTTGAGGACCTCGCCGGCCTCGCCACCGGTGCACGTCACCAGCACCACGTCGGCGCCCTCGTCGGCGTACCGCGCGGAGGTGGCTGCGCCCTTCGACGACTCGTCGTCGGGGTGCGCGTGGACCACCAGCAGTCGCCGGTCGGCCGTGCCCGGTCCCTCGCTCATGCCTCGTCCTCCGCATCGTCGAAGCGGGCGGACCACGCCGCGGCGACGCGCGCCCCGGCCTCGGTCGCCTCCAGCGCTGCGACCTCCTCGCGGACGAACGTGGCGGCGGCTGCGACCGCGTCGGGCTCGCCCTGCAGGCGCACGACCATCGGGTTGCCGGGGTACGAGCCGAGCTTGACGTCCGGGTGGTCCTCACCGAGGCGCAGGAAGACCGGGTTGAGCACCGACTCCGGGAACCCGTGGTGGACCTCGTCGACCGTCCAGGCGGGGTTGCGGCCCGCGAGCAGGTCGGGCTCGACGCCGTTGGTGACCAGGTCGCGCGTCTGGCCCGGGACGCCGGGCAGGATCACGACCGTCGCGCCGCCGGGTTCGTCGATCCCACCGTCGACGTCGACCTGCACGGCCGGGGCCCAGCCCCCGCGCACGAGCTGCGCCCCCTCCGGCACCCGCGCCATGCGGAAGAACTGGTGGACGGCCTCGTCGTCGACCTCGAGCCCCTGCGCGCGGGTCCACGCCAGGGCGCCCTCGAGCCGCTCGGCGATGACCGGCTCCTCGACCACGTCCCGCCCGAGGCTCCGCGCGACGGCCTCGAACGTGATGTCGTCGGGCGTGGACCCGATCCCACCGGTGGTCAGCACCAACCGGGGGCGCGACCGTGCGAGCTCCAGCTGGAGGGCCTCGTCGATGTCCTCGAACTCGTCGGGCACGACGTGCACGCGGTCGAGCGGGACCCCGTTCTCACGGAGCCGACCGGCGAGGAAGTGCGTGTTGCGGTCGCGCACGAAGCCACCGAGCAGCTCGTCACCGATGATGACGATCGACGCCCGCAGCAGCTCGTCGGCCACGACACCTCCTGGTCGGCGCCGAGCCTACGGGCCACGTGGCACCCGTCGCCCGTCCAGCGGCCGCCGCCGCGACCGCGGTCGCGCTCGTCACGTGCCGCGCCCGAGCGAGTACGGTCGCGCCCATGTGGCTCTCTCCCGACGACGCACGCTCGGACTTCATCCTCGCGGCGTCCGCACTCGTGTTCGGCACGCTCGTCGTCGAGTTCGTGTTCCGCATCCCGTTCTACCCGTCGGGCAGCCTGTCGCTGTGGCTGACCCCGGTCTGGGTCGCCGTGCTCATGATCGTGCCGCCGCGCTTCCTCGTGCAGTACCGCGAGCAGGGACTCGACGGCTACGGACTGGTGGGCGAGCGCACGAACATCGCCGACGGGCTCCTGCTCGTGGCCCCGCTGCTCGCGGCCGGCTACGTCCGCGGCTTCAGCGACGGCAGCGTGCTCGGCGCACTGCTGGGACGGCTGCGCGGCTTCGCGGCGACCGGCGGCAGCCTGATCGACCTCGACCTGCTCACGCTCCTGCTCGGCGTGGTCGTCCTGGCCGTCGCAGGCGTCGGCACGATGTACCTCTTCGGCCTGCTCGTCGTCCGGGCCCGTGACGGGTTCCGGGCGACCGACATGCCGCTGCTCGAGGCACTGCGCACGTACGGGCTCGGCGCGGTCGCCGTGGGCACCGTCCTGGGCCTGCTGATCTCACTGGCCGGCAGCGGCCCGCCGACGTGGGCGGTGTTCCTCGACGGCGGCGCCATGGTCGCCGTGATCCTGCTCACCGACCGTCTCGTGGCCAGCGGGGACCGCACCACCCGCGCCACGGTGCTCGGGCCGGCGATCGTCGCGATGGTCGCGTTCGTCTTCTCCATGGGCGGCGGGCTGTTCAGCGCCAACCTCGCGGTGTCGCTGTACCGCGGGGCGATGGCCGCATCGGTCGCGGTGGTCCTGGCGGTGCTGCTCGAGACCCGTCGTGCCTCGTGGGCAGCAGTCCCGCTGGTGGCCGCGACCATCTGGGCCCCGACCTGCGCCGCGCTCCCCGTCGCGCCGTTCATCTCGCTCGGCTGCTGACGCCCCAGGCGCGGCGTCGACGTGTGCCGACGGCACTGAACGCTGTCAGCCTGGCCTGCGCGGTGCCAGCGATGTCAGCATGGGCTGCGCAGAGGCAGGCCACGCTGACAGCGCAGGCCAGGCTGACAGCGTGGGTCAGGCCTTGAGGGCGTCGAGCGTCGCCATGGCGTTGCGACCGAGGTCCTCCATCGACATCCGGTACCACGGCCCGCCGATGACCCAGTGGTCGGCGAGGCCGCGGCCGTCGAGGTCGGCGATGCGGTCGCGCACCTCGTCGGGGGTGCCGGCGACGGCGTAGCGGTCCACGGCCTCCTCCGGCACCAGGGCTCGCAGGGCCTCGATGTCGCGCTTGTCCTTCTTGAACTGGTCGCGCAACGGATCCATCAGGTGCTCGTCGCCGTAGGTCTCGAACACGGCCTTGTAGTTGGGCGTCGTGCCGTAGAACGCGATCTGCTGCTTGGCCCACTCGCGGGCCTCGGTCGGGTCCTCGCTGACGGCGACGATCAGGCCCTGCGACAGCGAGAACTCGCTGCGGTCACGGCCGGCCTCGTCCAGGCCGGCCTGGATCCGTTCGTGGACGACCGTCTCGACGTAGCGGTCGGAGGTGAAGGGGTGGCCGAGCAGCCCGTCGGCGACCGCGGCGGCCCCCGCGACCATCAGTGGCCCCACGCCCGCGACGTAGACGGGCGGGTCGGGCAGGTCGGTGCCCCGTGCGTACCCGGTGCCGGTGACCCCGGGGTGCCTGACCTGGTAGAGCTCGCCCTCGTAGGCGTCCCCGCTGCGGCCGGTGTGCATGTCCCAGGTGGTGCGCATCGCCTCGACGTACTCGCGCATGCGCTGCGCCGCGGGTCGGAAGTCGACGCCGAAGCGGTCCTGGATGATCCGCTTGACCTGGCTGCCGAGCCCGATCGTGAAGCGGCCGCCCGACAGCTCGCCCAGGTCCCAGGCCTGCAGCGCCATCATCGCCGGGGCCGTCGGGAACGCCAGCACGATGTTCGTCCCGACCTGCACCCGCTCGGTCGCCTCGGCCACCACCGCCGCCTGCACGATCGCCGACTGGCCGGTCTCGGCGACCCAGACCGCGTCGAAGCCCGCGTCCTCCACGGCCTTCGCGTACTGCGGCAGGATCCCGTAGGGCCCACCGATGGTCATCCCGAGGCTGGTCACGTCTGCTCGTCTCCCGTCGCGGTGGTGCCGACGCGGCTCCTCGGCCGGCCAGCACCACGACGACGCTAGTCCCCGGACTCAGCCCGTCCGACGGCGTGGTGCCCCGACGCTGCTCGGCCGCATGCACAGGCCGACGACGACGCCGACGACGACCGGTGCGAGCAGGGTCCAGCCCGCGATCACCGGCCAGCTCGTCGCGTTGGGCTCCTGCCAGACCCGGTCGAGTCCCACCAGCGCGACCGCCACCCCGAGCAGCGACCCGAGGACGGCCGCGATCGCCGTGTGCCACCACGCCTGGATGCCGTGCACGACGCGCCGCAGCGACGGTGGTGCACCGAGCGCGACCGCGCGGCGCAGGTCGCCGTCCGACTCGGTCGCCGCCAGTGCCGCGGTCATGCCTGCGACGACGGTGATGACCAGGAGCGCGGCGAGACCTGTGAGCGACGTGAGGATGATGCGGCCCCTGACGGTCTCGGTGAACCGCGGCACGGGAGCGGCCTCGACGTGGGACGCCCACGGCCCGGTCCAGCTCGACGCGCCCGACCACTCGTCCCACGTGACGGGCCGTTCCAGACCGAGGACGACCGGCCGGCCGACCTCGCGCAGACCCAGATCCTCGGCCGTCGAGGCGGTGACCAGCGAGACGCCGTTGGGCAGTGCCTCCACCCCGTCGACGACCCGGGCGCGCACGCTCGGCCCCGACGGCAGCGTCGTGGTGTCCGACGACGCGACCGCCAGCCAGGGCTCGTCGACCAGGACCAGCTCCTGCCCGTCGTCCGGCGGCTCGTGCGGCAGCCCACGGGCCAGGACGAGCGCCTCCCCGTCGGCGACGGCGTCGTCCGGCAGGCCCAGCAGACGCAGCACGTCGGGTGTCGCGAGGGCGACGCCGAGGTGCGGCACGTGCACCACCTCACCGGTGGGTCCGGCGACGCTCCGCTCGAGCGCCGGGTGCCGCCACGTGAGGTGCGTGCCGAGACCGCGCTCCCCGGGCAGGCCGAGCCGGGGCAGGGCCGCGCGCCGGCCGTCCACGGGCAGCGCGGTGGCCACCTGCGCGAGGGCGTCCGCCGCGGGCGGCGGCTCGAGGCTGCCACGGAAAGGTCCGTGGACGACGACCAGCCGCGACGGTGGCGGCTGGGAGAACAGCGACCCCTCGTGCCCCACCGGCTGTGCCGTGGACAGCACGAGCCCGACGACCGGCAGCGCGAGGACCGGGACCAGCGCCGCCACGGCCGCGCCGGACCTGCTGCGCCGTCGCGCGGCGTCACGCAGCGCGACACGTGCGGGCAGCGGCAGGCGGTCGGCGAACCGTCCCCCGAACGCCAGGACCGGGAGCCCGAGCCCGGCAGCGCCGAGCGTCGCCACGACCGACGCGAGCATCGCCGGCAGCTCGGCGCCGACGTAGGCAGCGTTGTCGAGGTTGAGCGACGCGGCCCACGCGAACAGGGCGACGCCTGCGACGGCGAGGGCCGCACTCGCCAGCGGGACCCACCCCGGGACACGCCCGGTCGGGACGCGTCCTGCCAACGCCGACACGACCGGCACCCGCGCCGCGGTCCGTGCGGGCCACCAGGCAGCGAACATGGCCCCGAGCGCACCCACGAGCACCGGCGGGACGACCGCAGCCGGTGCCAGGTCCAGCGTCACCGGCGAGCCGACCAGCCGCTCCGCGACCGGCTGGCCGAGCAGGACCACGGCCAGGCCGAGACCGAGACCGGACAGGGCGCCGACGAGACCGAGCACCAGCCCCTCCATGCGCACCAGCCTCGCGAGCTGTGCCGGCGTCGCGCCCACGGCGCCGAGCATGCCCAGCTCACGCAGCCGACGGCGGACCCCGACGGCGAACGCGCACGCGGCCAGCAGACCGGCGACGGTGACGGCGAAGCCGGTGACGACGATCCCGACCATCCCCACGATGCGGACGTCCAGCTCGTTGCGCAGCGTCGCCGGCGTCTCCACCTCCGGAGCGACGTCGGGTCCGAACAGGTCGGGCGGTGCCTGGGCGAAGCGCTCCCGCAGCGCCACCCGGAGGTCCTCGGCGACCACGTCCGGGTCGTGGCCCTCGGGCAGCCCCACGCGGAGCACGACCTCGTCGGTGGTCTCGAGCTCGCGCCCCGGCGCGACGACGAGGAGTGGCACCGCGGGCCTGGCGTCGCGCACGGCAGTTCCCACGACCGCCACGGTCCCGACGCCCGGCACGTCCACGCGGTCGCCGACCGCCGCACCGAGGTCCGCCAGCAGGGTCGGTGACGCCAGTGCCTGGTCGCCGACGAGGGCGGTGGTCCGGCCACCGGCGTCGATCGTGCGTCCTGCGAGTGGATCGGTGACGTCGAGGTCGGTGACGGACCACCCCGGACCGACGAAGGCCTCGGTCAGCCGCAGCACGTCGCTGCCACCGGGCAGGAGCGACGACAGGTCGCTGTCGGTCAGCTCGGGCGCCGCGCCCGTGTCCCTCGGCGGGGGTCCGACGCGGTCGAGGAACTCCTCGTCGGCCGGCGTGGTGTGCTCGTCGAGCCATGCCTGCTGTACCGGGTCCAGCGGTGCCTCGAACGACCCCTCGAACGACCACGTCCGCACGGCCAGGTCCGCGGGACCCAGGAGGTCCGTGACCAGGTTCTCGCCGTGGCTCACCTCGGACGACGCCGCGGTCACGCTGGCGACCACACCGAACGCGACCGCGAGCGCGATGAGCGCCACGACCAGGCGACGACGGCGCCCCTGCCCGCGCTGGGTCCGCCACGCCAGGCGGAGGACGCCGTCACCGCGGCCGCGCTGCAGCGGGGCCCGCTGCTCGGTGGGCGGCAGGTCCAGCACCGTCACGAGCCCACCTCGGCCGACACCGTGGCACGTCCGCCCGTGACCTCGCTGACGATGCGACCGTCGCGCAGGCGCACGACCCGGTCGGCCCAGGCCGCCTGCGCCGGGTCGTGGGTCACGAGCAGCCCCGCGGCGCCCTCGTCGATCCGAGCACGCAACAGCCGCAGCACGCCCTCGGCGGTGACCTCGTCCAGTGCCCCGGTGGGTTCGTCGGCCAGCAGCAGCGTGCGTGGGCCCACCAGCGCACGGGCGATCGCCACCCGCTGCTGCTCCCCGCCTGACAGCTGGTCCGGGTAGCGCTCGGCGTGCTCCACCGGCAGCACCGCGGCCAGTGCCTCGCGGGCCGCGCCCCGGGCCGCGCCGACGGCGACGCCGTCGAGCTCCAGCGGCAGGGCGATGTTCTCCAGCGCCGTCAGTGTCGGCAGCAGGTTGTCCGCCTGGAACACGTAGCCGACGTGGCGCCGACGCAGCTCCGCGAGCACGCGCGGCGTGAGCCCGTCCAGCCGCTCCCCCGCGACCTCGACGACGCCGTCGGTCGGGACGTCCAGCCCACCGGCGACGTTGAGCAGCGTGGACTTGCCCGAGCCGGACCGCCCGGTCACGGCGACGAGTTCGCCCGGACGGACCTCGAGGTCGATGCCGTCGAGGGCGACGACGGCGGTGCGGCCCTCGCCGTGGCGACGGTGGACGCCCTGCAGGCGCAGCACGGGGGTGGTCATGGTCAGGTGCTCCGGGTCGTGAGGTGGATCGGGTGTCGTGGCCCGCTGGCGTCGTCAGGCACGGGGCGCGGCGGGCGTCGCCGCCGGGGCGGCGGCGCGTGGTGCGGGCGGCGGCGAGGCACGGTCGAGCCGCTCCTCGACGAGGTCGAGCCAGTCGAGCTCGGCCCGCGCACGCAGGGCGAGCCGGTCCAGCGCGAGGACCCGCTCGAGGTCGGCCTCGTCCAGGGCCGCACGGCGCTGTGTGAAGCCCTGCAGTGCCTGCATGGTCGCCGCACGCTGGGCGTCGACGACATCGAGGGGGTCGGTGAGGCCGGTGCGACGCGCCAGCAGCACCTTGAGCACGAGCTCGTCGCGCACGTCGTCGGTCCGTGGCTGCGGACGTCGCAGCCACGCCACGACCTCCGCCCGCCCCGCGTCGGTCAGGGCGTACGGCAGCCGGCCGGACGCGTCGGGCTCGTCACCCTCGGGCGCCACGAGCGCGTCCCGTTCCAGCCGCTGGAGCGTCGAGTAGACCTGGCCGATGTTGACCGACCAGAGCGACCCGACCGCCTCCTCGAGCGCAGCCCGCAGCTGGTAACCGTGGGTGGGCGCAGCGTCGAGCAGCGCGAGCAGCCCCTCCCGCACGCCCATCCGACCCCCCAGTGACAAATAGATACCTAGTATGCATACCAAGTATCTATCGGTCAAGCCCCACCGGCGACAGCGTCACGACGAGCGGCGCCGCGTGCGAGTGCGGTCAGGAGCACTCGCACGCGGCGCGGTGAGGAGCGCCCGAAGGGGCGCGACGAGCCGTCAGACCTTCTTGCCGGCCCAGGTGTCGAGCTCGTCCTGGAACTTGGCGCGCTTCTCGCCGTCCTGGACGCCGAGACCGGCCTCCGGGGCGTTCACGAGCACGCCGAGCTTGCCGGTGTGGTTGTTGTTGTGGATCTCGTAGGCCCCCTGCGCGGAGTCCTCGAGGTCGTAGACGTC
>CAYMGL010000093.1:0-9446 GCA_964389945.1 uncultured Actinomycetota bacterium | reverse complement strand
GACCTCTCGGACCTGTTCAACGTGCTGACCGGCTACAGCCGGCGGTCGTCGTACCGCAAGCTGCTGGTGGCCCCGAACACGCTCGCCCCACGGCTGGTCGACCTCATCGCCGAGCAGGCCGCCCTCGGCGAGGACGGCCACATCACGATGAAGATGAACTCGTTGGCGGACGAGGAGATGATCGAGGCGCTGTACGCGGCGTCGCAGGCGGGTGTCACGATCGAGCTGGTCGTGCGTGGCATCTGCTGCATGCGCGCCGGGGTCGAGGGCTTCAGCGAGAACATCACGATCCGCTCGATCGTCGGCCGCTACCTCGAGCACTCCCGCATCTACCGCTTCGGCACCCCGGCGACCGGCCGGACCCACCTCATCGGCTCCGCCGACCTGATGGGCCGCAACCTCCACCGGCGCGTGGAGGCCGTGGCCGAGGTCACCGACGACGAGCTCGTCGCCCGCCTCGACGAGATCCTCGACGTCCTGCTCGCGGACGACAAGCTCGCCTGGCACCAGCGCCCCGACGGCAGCTGGCACCGGCCCGCCGCGCCGGACCGGCCGCTGGAGACCCACGTCAAGCTGCAGTCGCTGGCGATGGACCGGTCGCGACCCCGCAAGCTCGCCACGGGCGCCGAGGGCGTCGCCGGCCAGGTGCGGGCGGCCGGCGGCGTCGTCCTGCGCGACCGTGGCGGCGCCGTCGAGGTGCTCGTCGTGCACCGTCCCCGCTACGACGACTGGTCGCTGCCGAAGGGCAAGCTCGACCAGGGCGAGTCGTGGGAGCAGTGCGCGCTGCGTGAGGTGCACGAGGAGACCGGCGTCGCCGTCGCGCTGGGACCCGAGCTCTCGGAGATCCACTACACCGACCGCAAGGGCCGCCCCAAGACGGTCCGCTGGTGGCTCATGTCGGCGATCGAGGGCCACCCGAGCCACCGCGGCGTGGACCGCGAGGTCGACGAGGCCCGCTGGGTCGACGTCGAGGACGTCCGTGCGCTGCTGTCGTACGACACCGACGTGGAACTGCTCGACGAGGCGGTCGCGGTCCGCAGCGAGGCGAGCGAGACCGAGCTCGCCGGCACCACCTTCGGGGCCAGTCCCGCGGAGGTCGTGGAGGCAGCCGCCGCCGAGGGCACCGGGGACACGCCCACCACGGCGGGTCCGCCCCGCCCACCCGTCATGGGGGCGGCGCCGACGACGCAGGACGCCGACGACGACGTCGTGGACCTCCACGACCACGCGGAGCACTGACGTGCGCGTGCTGCTGGTGCGCCACACCCACGCCGGCGTCCGGGGCACCTGGCCGGGCAACGACCTCGACCGCCAGCTGAGCGCGACGGGGCGGCAGCAGGCTGCAGCGCTCGTGGACCAGCTCGGCGGTGAGCCCATCGTGGCCGTGCACAGCAGCCGCGCGGTGCGCTGCGTCGCCTCGGTGGCACCACTCGCCGAGGCATGCGGCCTCACCGTCGAGGAGGCGCCCGCCCTGCTGGAGGGCACGGCACCGGCCCAGGCCCTGGCATGGCTGGAGACACTGACGGCAGGACCGGACGAGGCCGTGGTGGCGTGCAGCCACGGCGACGTCATCGGCGGCGTGCTCGAACGACTCGACGACCGCGGCACGCCGTTGGACGGCCCCCTGCGCTGGCCGAAGGCCGGCACCTGGGTGCTCGACGTCGAGGACGGCCTCGTCGTCGGTGGACGCCCGATCGCCCCGCCGGAGGTCTGATGCGCAGCAGCGTCCTCGACCTCGGCAGCAACAGCTTCCACGTGCTCGTCGCCGACGTGCACCCGGAGGGCTACGTCGACCCGGTCCTGCGCGAACGCGAGATGCTCCACCTCGGCCGGGTCGTCGCCGACCACGGCCACATCCCCGACGAGCACGTCGAACGGGCCCTCGAGCAGGTCGACCACCTGTCCGAGCTGGCCCGCCGGGCCGGCGCGACCACGCGGCTGGCCGTCGCGACCTCCGCGCTGCGCGACGCCGGGAACGGGCCGGACGTCGTGGCCCGGATCGCCGAGGTGGCGGGCCACCCCGTCCGGGTGCTGCCCGGCCACGAGGAGGCCCGGCTCGCCTACCTCGGCGTCCGCGCCGCGATGGGCGTCTCCCCCGGCGGGCTGGGCGTCCTCGACCTCGGTGGCGGCTCGCTGGAGCTCGCCGTCGGCACGCGCCGACGACCGGACCTGGTGACGTCCAGCAACCTCGGCGTGTCGCGCCTGTCGGCGCTCGTGGAGGACGACCCGATCAGCGCGGACGACCGGGCGCGGCTCCGGGCCACGATCGCCGAGGAGCTCGCGCTGTCCGGCGGTGCGTTCGACACCCACCTGCCGCCACGGGTGGTCGCCGTCGGCGGCACGGTCCGCGCGATGGCCCGCGTCGTGGCACGCAACGACCTGCCGTGGACGCCGATGACGCTGAACCGGCTGCCGCTGACGCTCGACCGCCTGCACGACCTGCGCGACGAGCTGTGCGCGCTCGACCTCGCGGGCCGCCAGGACGTGCGCGGGATGAAGTCGCGCCGTGCCGACCACCTCCACATCGCCACCATCATCCTCGTCGAGGTCCTGCAGCACCTCGGCGTCGACCGGTTGGAGGTGTGCGACTGGGGCCTGCGCGAGGGGGTCCTGCTGGACGCCACCGGGACCCGCGTCGCCCCGTCGCCCGACGAGCTGAAGGACCGCGAGGTCCGGCGCCTGCACGACGAGTTCACGCCCGACGACGACCACGACCCGCACGTGGCCGACCTCGCCGTGCAGCTGTTCGACGTCACGCGCGAGCTGCACGGCCTCGGCGACGACCAGCGGCGGCTGCTGCACCAGGCCGCGATGGTCCACGACATCGGGCAGTCCCTGGCACTGCGGCGCCACCACAAGCACGGCGCCTACATCGTCGAGAACGCCGAGCTGCGGGGTTTCAGCCCGTCCGAGTGCGCCGTGCTGGTCGCCCTGGTCCGGTTCCACTCCTCCCGGGGCGTGAAGGACAAGCACGACGTCGTGCGGGCGATGTCCGACGACCAGCGGGAGGCGACCCACGTGCTCCTCGCGCTGCTGCAGGCGGCCGACGGTCTCGACCGGACGCGTGACCAGACCGTCACCGGCATGCGGCTCGGCGCGGTCGACGACGACCACGTCGAGCTGCTGCTGGAGGGCGAGGGACTGCAGATCGCGACCGCCGAGCTGTCGCGCAAGACCGAGGTGTTCGCCCGCGTCCTCGGCCGTGCCCTGGTCGTGCGCCCCGCCACCGGGGCGGCAGCGTGAGCCTGCGGCCCCGCTACGTCCACCGCGTCACCCCTGACGACGTCGGCACCCGCGTGTCGGTCCGGCGGTGGCTCGACGACGACCACACCGAGGCGGGTGACGTGCTCGGGACGCTCCTCGCGTACGAGGACGGCACCCTCACGGTCGACGGACGGGACGGCCCGATCGCGTTCCACGAGTCGACGGTCCTCGCGAGCCGGTGCGTCCCGCCGCCGCCGGAGCCACGCCGCCGCTGACCTCAGTACGAGGCGTCGCCGAGGCGGTGCACCAGCACCCGGTTGGTCCCGCCGTGGCCGCCGGGCTGCCCGCTGACGATCACGACGTGGTCACCGCGCTGGCCGTACCCGCCGCGCAGGCAGACCTCCTCCGCGGCCTGGACGAGCGCGGTGGACGTGTCCTTCTCGGGCACGAGCGCCGCCTCGGTCCCCCACATCAGGGCGGTGCGACGACGGGCCTCCTCGGTGGTCGTCAGCCCGACGATCGGCACGGCGGGCCGGCGCTTGGACACCAGCTGGATCGACGACCCGGAGATCGAGAACACCAGGATCGCCTTCGCGTGCAGGTCGTAGGCGACCTGCTGGGCCGCCTTGGCGACGATCCGCGGCACGTCGAGCTCCTGGGTCGACTCGGCCGAGCGGTGGATCCGCTCGGTGGACGACTCGGCCACCTCGATGATGCGCGCCATCGTGCGGACCGCCTTGACCGGGTGGCGACCCGCCGCGGTCTCGCCCGACAGCATCACGGCGTCCGTGCCGTCGAAGATGGCGTTGGCGACGTCGGACGCCTCCGCACGCGTCGGTCGGGGGTTGCGGATCATCGAGTCGAGCATCTCGGTCGCGGTGATGACCGGCTTGCCCTCGCTGTTGGACAGCTCGATCATCCGCTTCTGGATCGCCGGCACGCGTTCCGGACCGATCTCCACACCGAGGTCGCCGCGGGCCACCATCACCGCGTCGGTCGCCGCGACGATCGCCTCCAGGTTCTCGACGGCCTCCGGCCGTTCGAGCTTGGCGATGATCGGCTGGTCACCGCCCATCGCCTTGATGTGGTCACGGACCTCGATCACGTCCTCGGGGCGCCGCACGAAGGACAGGGCGACCCAGTCGACGCCCAGCTCGACCATCGTCCCCACGTCCTCGCGGTCCTTCGGCGTCAGGGTGTTGGCCGAGACGGCGACGCCGGGGAGGTTGACGCCCTTGCGGCTCTTGGCGAGACCGCCCGCGACGACCCGCGCGATGACGTTGTCGCCGTCGACCCGACTGACCACGAGGCGAAGCAGCCCGTCGTCCATCAGGATCAGGGCACCCGCCTCGACGTCGGTCGCGAGTCCCGGGTAGACGACCGGCAGCACCGTGCCACCGACGCCGTCGTCGATGTCGTCCAGCTGCTCGGCGCCCGCGACCAGCGTCACCTCGGAGCCGTCCGGCAGCTCGACGCCCGCGTCGGGCACCTCGCCGAGGCGGATCTTCGGACCCTGCAGGTCACCGAGGCTGCCGATGTTGCGCCCGAGCTGCTCGGCGATGGCCTGGACCCTCTCCAGCCGCTCGCGATGCTCGTCCGGCGTGCCGTGCGAGAAGTTCAGGCGGACGACGTCGACGCCGGCGGCCAGCGCGGCGCGCAGCGTGTCCGGGTCGTCGACGGCCGGCCCGAGCGTCGCCACGATCTTGGTGCGTCTCACGAGTGCCTCCTCCAGGGGGCGACCCTAGGGCGACGCAGGCGGACGCGTGCACCGTCGGACGCCGGGGCCTCAGCCGGACGACTCCTCGAGGAAGGCCGTCGTCCGGTCCGCGGCGGGCGCTCCCCCCTGCGCCTGGCCCGACAGCGCCTCGAGGACGGTCGCGCCACGCAACTGCACCTGGACCAGCTCCTCCGCCCGCGCGGCACCGATCGCCGCCCGCAGGAGCGCACCCCAGTCGACCGTGAGGCCGACCAGGAGGTTGGGGGGCAGCTCCCCCTCGGTGTCCACCAACCAGTCGGTGACCCCCACGACCGCGGCACCGTTGCCCCCGACCGCGGCAGCCGCACCGTCGCCACCCGGCGTCGCCAGCACCAGCACGCGACTGGGACGCTGCGCGGCGAGCTGCTCCCCCGCCGTCAGCTGCGCCGGTACGCCCGGCCCCGGGGTCGCCGTGACGAACGGCGGCTGCGGGGCGGTCGGCCCCGGCGGCGACGGGGCCGGCGTGGTCGGTGCAGCCGTGGCCGTGGCGGCAGGTTCCGTCGGCACCGTCGGCGGTGGGGACGGCTGGGTGGGCGGTGCCACGGCGTCGGTGAACGTCGCCGTCAGGAGCTCGACGTCGCCGAGCTGGGGACTGAGCAGGAGCCCGACCGGCGCCGGCGACGTGCCGATGGCAATGGCGCCCGCCCGCACCAACACGTCGGGGTCCGGTGCGACCGCGACGAGGTTCACCGGCCCGCCGACGATCCGCGCGTCGGTCGTGCAGAAGCGCGCCTCCCGACGGTCGCGTGCCAGCTCCAGCGCGAGCTCACCGCTGCCGGTCCCCACGACACACACGACGTCGTAGCCGTCGTCGACCGCGAGGTTGGCGAGGTCGCGGACGAAGGCCTCCGAACGCGCCTCGACCACGCGGACGTCCATGACGTCCTCCGGCGGGTCGTCGGCGAGCTCCCGGGCCGCCCGGGCCAGCGCGGCCGCTTCGGCCGGCGCCACGACGGTCGCCGGCGGCACCACGACGGCGATGCGGTCGCCGGTGAGCTGCACCGCGTCGTCGGCATCGTCGGCTGCTGCGGACGGGCTCGGACTCGGCGACGGTGACGGCGCCTGCGTGCAGGACACCAGCAGGGCGCCGAGCGCGAGGACGACGGCGACACGGGCAGCGCCACCTCGCACCACTGCGTCCTCCGTCCCCGACCGCCCGCAGCGTACGAAGCCGTGCCCCGTGGGCGTGCACGTAGGCTCGTCGTGACGGAGGAGGCACCGTGACGGACGTGCTCGAGGTCAACCATCCCGCTGCGGCCATGCAGCTCGCCCGGCTGCGTGACGCCACCACGCCCCCCGACGCGTTCCGCGAGGCGGCGCGGCGGCTCGGGACCCACCTCGCGACGGCCGCCCTCGAGGTCGTGCCGATGCAACGGACGACGGTCCGGTCGCCGCTCGGTGACGCGCCGACGGTGATGCCGGCGCACCGCATCGTCGCGGTGCCCGTGCTGCGCGCCGGGCTCGGGCTGCTCGACGGCGTCGTCGACGTCCTGCCCGACGTCCGCGTCGGCATGATCGGCCTGGCACGCGACGAGGACACCCACGAGCCGTCGCAGTACTACCGCAACGTGCCACCGCTCGAGGACGCCTGGATCCTGCTGCTCGAGCCGATGCTGGCGACCGGCGGGTCCGCGGCCGCCGCCGTCGAGCAGCTCGGCACGGAGCGTGCAGCCGGCATCACGGTGCTCTCGGTCGTCGCGACCCAGGCCGCCGTCGACACGGTCAGCGCAGCCCTGCCCGACGACGGCCACATCGTCGTCGCCAGTGTCGACCCCGGCCTCGACGAGAACGCCTACATCGTCCCCGGCCTCGGTGACTTCGGCGACCGCCTCTACGGGACGGTCTGAGCGGGGCGACGCTGCTCGCGATCAGGCGGTCCGCAACGATGCCGTCTCAGCGGGCAGCGCCCCCTGACCAGGTGTCGTAGCCGTCGGGGGTGTAGAGCAGGGCGTCGGCGGCGTCCGGGGCGATCGCGGTGTGGACGACCCGGCCGAGGACGAGCACGTGGTCGCCGCCCGGCAGGACGTCGTGGAGCTCGCAGTCGAGCCACGCGGCGGCGCCGTCGAGCAGGGGCGCACCCGTGGGCCCCGCGTGCGTCGGCACGTCGGCGAACTCCTCGAGGCCGAAGCCGCGGTCGTCATCGGCGAAGTGGTCCGAGACGGGCTGCTGGTCGGCGGCGAGGAACGACAGGGCGAACACGCGCCCCTCCTGCACGACCTGCGCCATCCCGGCCTCGCGATCGACGCAGACGAGGACCAGCAGCGGGTCCAGCGAGACCGAGGTCACGGCGTTCGCGGTCATCCCGTGGGGCAGGCCCTCGGCGCTCAGCGAGGTCATCACGGCGACGCCGGTCACGAACCACGAGACGGCACGCCGGTACTCGAGGTCGGTGGGGCCGTCGGACTGCGCGCTCATGCCGGGACCCCCGCGAAGACGTCGTGCTCGGGCAGTTCCGCGACGCCCGGCGCCCCCGCCCGGAGCGTGAACGCCTCGTGACCGAAGAGGTCCTCGGCGAGCTCGTCGGGGACGTTGAGGAAGAACGACTCCTCACCGATCTGGCTGCGGTGCGCGGCCATCGCGGCCCGCTTGTCGGCGAGGACGTCGCGCACGTCGATGGTCGTCGTGACCTCCTCGTCGGACGTGCCGAACTCGAGCTCCTCGGGTGACCCGATCTCCCGGTCGCCGAACGGGGACGCCAGGTCCGCGGCCAGCAGCGTCTGGTGGATGCGGTAGAGCCGCGTCCGCGGCAGCACGTGGACGTACCGCTTCGGGACCGCCCACGGACCGTCGTCCGTCGCGTCCCACGCGGGGTCCGCGGCCAGCTCGACCGCGCGCGCGGTGACCCGGTTGGCCTTGACGTGGTCCGGATGTCCGTAGGTCCCCTGCTCGTCGTCGGAGACCACCACGTGCGGTCGGACCGCCCGGATGATCGCCGCGAGCCGGCCCGCCGCCTCGTCGAGGTCCGCGCCGTGGAAGGCGTCCGGGTGGTCGTTGCTCGGCTCGCCGGCCATGCCCGAGTCGCGGTAGCCGAGCCAGTGGTGGGTCGGGCCACCGAGCGCGGCGATCGCGTCCCGCATCTCGTCCCGTCGGACCTCGCCCATGTCGCGGTCACCCAGGTCGATCCCCGACTGGTTCTCGCCCTCCTCACCACCGGTGCACGTGACCACGTGGACCTCCTCGCCAGCCGCGACCGAACGCGCGATGAGGCCGCCGCACGCGATCGACTCGTCGTCGGGGTGCGGGTGGACGCACAGCAGGCGGTGGGGCACGTGGGGTCCAGCGATCCGGGGGCGGATGACGGCGCGGCAGGGGCGACGGCCGAGCGCGCCGTAGGCTGCGGCGACGGTAGCCCCGGAGGTCCGGCCACACGTGTCCCAGCAGATCGAGCTCGTCGACGACCCCGCCGACCTGGCGTCCGCGCTGTCCTCGTTGGACGACGAACTGGTCGGGATCGACGTCGAGCGGGCCGACGCCGACCGCTACTACCGACGTGCCGCCCTCGTGCAGGTCGGCGACGCCGACCGCTGCATCCTGGTCGACCCGCTCGCCATCCCGGAGCCGACCGCCCTCGACGAGTTCTGCACCGACCGACTGGTGATCCTCCACGCCATCGAGAACGACCTCGAACCGATGGAGCGGCTCGGCGTCCACATGCCACAGGTCGCCGACACGGCCGTCGCCGCCGCGTTCCTCGACCTGCCGATCGGCCTCGGGGACCTGCTCGAGGAGGTGCTCGGCGTCGAGCTCGACACCGACAAGTCGAAGTACCAGCGCGCCGACTGGTCCCGACGCCCGCTGTCCGACGGCATGAAGGAGTACGCCGCCGGGGACGTCCTGCACCTGCCCGAGCTGTGGGACGAACTGGCCGAGCGACTCTTCGACGTCGGTCGCGAGGAGTGGTACCGCCAGGAGCTGGTCGCCACGATCGAGCTGGCACGGACGAACACCCGCCACTGGGAACGGACCAAGGGTGCGGGGCGCCTGAACCCCGAGGACCGGTCCACGCTGCACGCACTCTGGGAGGCCCGCGAGGCCGTCTGCCGCGAGTTCGACATCGCACCGAACCTGCTCGTGCACGACAAGACGCTGGTCGACCTCGTCCAGGACCCGCCGGCGAGCGCGGACGAGCTCGTCCAGCGCGACCGGCGCCGGAGCCGCGGCCCCGTCACCGAGCACGCCGAGGTGCTGTTCGAGGCGCTGCGGCTGGGAGCCGAGGCCCCGCCCGAGCCCCGCGAGCAGGGTCGGCGATGGGACGAGGACCAGCGCCACGCCTACGACGCGCTGCGCAAGCGCCGGTCCGCGCTGGCCCGCGGGCTCAACCTCGACCCGGGCTTCTGCTGCCCCTCGCGCCAGCTGCGCGCGGCCGTGTCCGCGGAGCCGGAGGACTTCGACGCGTTCTGCGCCGCGGCCGACCTGCGGCCGTGGCAGGTCGAGCAGCTCGGGCACGAGCTGTGGGACGTCTACACCGACCACGTGGAGGACTGAG
>CAYMGL010000092.1:0-9452 GCA_964389945.1 uncultured Actinomycetota bacterium | reverse complement strand
TCTCGATCGTGACCGCCGTCGCCGGGGCCCACCTGGAGATGTTCGGCGACCTCGACGGCGTCGCCCGGGCCAAGGGCGAGCTGGTCGAGGCGCTGTCGGCCGACGGCACGGCGGTCCTCAACGCCGCCGACGAGCGCGTCTGGGCGATGCGCGAGCGCACGGTGGCGGACGTGCTGGGGTACGGGGCCGGGGCCGACGTCGTGGCGGAGGACGTCGTCGTGGACACGCTCGGCCGCAACCGCGCGACCGTCCGCACGCCCTGGGGGAGCGGCGAGCTGGCGCTGCCGGTCCCGGGCCGGCACAACCTCGACAACGCGTTGGCCGCCGTCGCCGCCGCCGGTGCCCTCGGCGTCCCGCTGGCGACCGTGCTCGACGGGCTCGCCGGGGCCACCGTGTCGCGCTGGCGTGCCGAGCTGCACGAACGGGGCGACGGGCTGGTGGTCTGCAACGACGCCTACAACAGCAACCCGACGTCGGCGCTGGCCGCCCTCGACCTGCTCGAGCAGCTGCGTCGGCCCGGTGGTCGCACGGTCGCCGTGCTCGGCCACATGGCGGAGCTGGGCGAGGCAGCGCACAGCGGTCACGAGGAGGTCGGGGTCCGCGCCGGCGCGGTGGCCGACCTCGTGGTCACCACCGGCGACACCTTCGACCTCGGCGCGGCCGCCCGTGCCGCCGGCGCCGAGGTCGTCGAGGTCCGCGGCCCGGCCGCTGCCGTCGACGCCCTGCGCGGACGCGTCGGCGCCGACGACGTCGTGCTGGTCAAGGCCAGCCGCTCCGCCGGCCTCGAGGAGGTCGCCGACCAGCTCCTGGACGACACCACCCCGCGCGACGAGGTGGCGCGTCCGGCGCCCCACGCCCGCACGGGCAGCCCCCTGCAGTCCACCGACCCGGAGGCATCCCGGTGATCGCGATCCTCACCAGCGGGGCGGTGGCACTGCTGCTGTCCCTGCTCGGGACACCACTCGTCATCCGGTTCTTCCGGCAGCGGGGGCTCGGCCAGCCGATCCGCGAGGAGGGGCCCGAGGAGCACCACTCCAAGGCCGGGACGCCCACGATGGGCGGCGCGGCCATCGTGCTGGCCGCCGTCCTCGGCTGGACCGCAGCGCACGGGCTGCCCAGCCACGAGCTCACCCCGCTCGGGCTGCTGGTGGCCGGGGTGTTCGTGGCGATGGCCGGGCTCGGCTTCGTGGACGACCTCGTCAAGCTGCGGGAACGCCACAGCGGCGGGATCTCGGCGACCACGAAGTTCGTCGGGCAGGGACTGATCGCCCTCGTGGTCGCGACGGTCGGCCCGACCTACGCCGGGGTGCCCCAGGAGATCACCCTCACCGGCAACTGGAGCGTCGGGCTGCCGGTCGCGGTCTTCGTGCTGTGGATGTTCCTGCTGCTCTCGGGCACGTCCAACGCGGTCAACCTGACGGACGGGCTGGACGGCCTGGCCGCCGGCACGGGTGCGCTCGTCTTCGGCGCGTACACGCTCGTGGCCTTCTGGCAGTACCGCAACCCGGCCGCCTTCGGGCTGCCCACCGACCTGGACCCGCTCGACATCGCCACGCTGTGCAGTGCGGTGCTCGGGGCCTGCGCCGGCTTCCTGTGGCACAACGCGCCACCGGCGAAGATCTTCATGGGCGACACCGGGTCGCTCGCGCTCGGTGGCGTGCTCGCTGCCGTCGCGACCGCGACCGGGACGCAGCTGCTGCTGGTGCTCATCGGCGCGCTGTTCGTCGCCGAGACCGTCTCGGTGATGCTCCAGGTGGGCGTGTTCAAGGCCACCAAGCGGGGTGTCGCGGCCGGGCGCCGCGAGGCGCCGCGTCGGCTGTTCCGCATGACACCGCTCCACCACCACTTCGAGCTGCTCGGCTGGCAGGAGACGACGATCATCGTGCGGTTCTGGATCGCCGCCGGCATCGGCATCGCCTGCGGCCTCGGGCTGTTCTACGGCGAGTCGCTGCCCCGCGTCATCGACGTGATCGTCAGCGGGAGCGGCTGATGGAGCTCGGACGGGCGCTGGTCGTGGGCACCGGGGTGACGGGTCGCGCCGCGGCCACGGCCCTGCTGGACGCCGGGGCGACGGTCACGGTCACCGACCGCACGACGCCGACCCTCGGTGACCTCGAGGGCCGTGTCGAGGTCGTGGTGAGCGACGACCCCCGGCCACTGCTGGACGACGCCGACCTCGTCGTGCCCTCGCCCGGCGTCCCGGAGACCTCGCCGCTGCTGGTCGCCGCGGCCACGGCCGACCTGCCGGTCTGGTCCGAGCCGGAGCTGGCGGGGCGGCTGTACCCCCACCGGCGCTACCTCGGCGTCACCGGGACCAACGGCAAGACGAGCGTCACCGAGCTCGTCGCCGAGATGCTGGAGGCGGGCGGCCTCCCCGCGACGGCGTGCGGCAACATCGGGACGCCGCTGGTGACGACGGCCGCCACCGGCGACGAGGTGCTGGTGGTCGAGCTGTCGTCGTTCCAGCTGCGCTACTGCCACCGGCTGCGGTGCGAGGTCGGTGCGCTGCTCAACGTCACACCGGACCACCTCGACTGGCACGGGGGGTTCGAGCCGTACCGTGCCGCCAAGGCCCGCCTCTGGGCGGGGCAGCACGAGGGGGACTGGGCGGTGGTGCCGCAGGTGGACGCGACGATCGAGCCGCTGGTGTCGGCCGTTCCAGGTCGTGTCGCCCGCTTCGCCGGCGCCGCCCCGGTCGAGGTCGGCGTGGGGGTCCGCGACGGCCAGCTCCACGCCGCGCTGCCGGGCGTCGACGGGCCGCTGGTCGCGCTCGCCGACCTCACGTCCGCGGCGCCGCACCACCGTGCCAACGTGGCCGCGGCCGCGACCGTCGCCCTGCTCGCCGGCGCCGAGCCGGCTGGCGTCGCCCGGGCAGCTGCCGCCTTCCGCGCCGGTGCCCACCGGGGCGAGCTGGTGGCGGAGCGGGACGGGGTCACGTGGGTCGACGACTCCAAGGCCACCAACGGCGCGGCGGCGGCCGCGGCGCTGGCCGCGCCCGTGCCGGGTGGTGGTCGCACCGTCTGGATCGCCGGGGGCCAGGCCAAGGGCGCGACGTTCGACGACCTCGCCCCGGCGCTCGACGGTGTCCGGCACGCCGTGGTGCTGGGGGAGGCAGCCGACCTGCTCGCCGAGGTCGCGGCGCGTGCCGGCGTCCCGGTGTCACGCGTGCCCGACGACGCCGACGAGCCGATGGCAGCCGCGGTCGCGGCCGCCGCCGCCGTCGCCCGACCCGGCGACCGGGTGCTGCTCAGCCCGGCGTGTGCCTCGTTCGACCAGTTCGACGGCTACGCCGACCGTGGCGCCCGCTTCGCGGCCGCCGTGGACGGGCTCGGGGGCGCCGGATGACCGTGACGGCCCCACCCCAGACCACCGGCGCGTTCGCGCGGGTGCGGGCCCTGGCGCGTACCTCCGGACCGTGGACCCGCGACGCGATCCTGCTGGTGGTGATCGTCGGGCTGCTGCTGCTGACCGGGCTCGTCATGACGCTGTCGGCCTCCTTCGTGGCCGATGCCGAGACCGGCGACGCGTTCGCCACGTTCGTGGCCCAGTTCCAGTTCGCCGCGCTCGGCAGCGTGCTGTTCCTCGCCGCGGCACGGGTGCACCACGACGTGTGGCGACCGATCTCCTGGGTCCTGCTGTCGGCCTGCCTGTTCCTCCTCGTGCTCGTGCTCGTGCCCGGTGTCGGCCTGACGCGCAACGGCTCGACCAGCTGGCTCGCCCTGGGGCCGATCAGCATCCAGCCGTCGGAGTTCGCGAAGCTCGCGACGCTGCTGTGGCTCGTCGACGTGACGACCCGCAAGCGCGAGGCGCGCGCCGCCCGGACCGGTGAGCGCCTGCAGGACGTGGTCCTGCCGACCCAGCACCTGCTCGTGCCCGCGCTGCCGCTGCTCGGCGTGCTGACGCTGCTGCTGATGCTCCAGCCCGACCTCGGCACGACCCTGTTGACCGCGCTGGTCGTCTTCCTGGTGCTGTGGTTCGAGGGGCTGCCGCTGCGGATCTTCGGCGCGGCCGTGGTGGCCGGCGTGGTGGCGGTCGTGCCCCTGGTGGTCCTCGAGGGCTACCGGATGCAGCGCATCCTCGGTTGGCTCGACCCGGAGGCCGACCCGCTGGGTGCCGGGTGGCAGCTCCTGCAGTCGCTGTACGCCCTCGGCAGCGGCGGTGTCCTGGGGACCGGGCTGGGCGCCAGCCGCGGCAAGTGGCGCTACATCCCGAACCCCGAGACCGACTTCATCTACGCGATCATCGGCGAGGAGCTCGGGCTGGTCGGTTCGCTGGCCGTCCTCGGCCTGTTCGTCGCGCTGTTCGTGGTCGGGATGCGCATCGCCGCGAAGGCCCGGACGAGGTACGGCCGGATCGTCGCCGCCGGCGTGACCGCGTGGGTCGTCGGCTCGGCCTTCCTCAACATCGGTACCGTGACGGGCCTGCTGCCGATCACCGGCGTGACGTTGCCGCTGGTCAGCGTCGGCGGCTCGTCCCTGGTGTCGACGCTCGTGGCGCTCGGCATCCTCTGTTCCATCGCGCGCTCCAACGGTGTGGAGGCAGTCGAGTGACCCAGCGCACCGTCCTCGTGGCCGGCGGCGGCACCGCCGGCCATGTCTTCCCGGCCCTGGCGGTCGCGGAACGGCTCACCGAGCTCGCACCGGACGTGACCCCGCTGTTCGTGGGGACGCGCGACCGGCTGGAGGGACGGCTCGTCCCGGCGGCCGGGCACGAGCTCCACCACATCGACGTGCTGCCCCTGCCGCGCCGTCCGACGCCTGCCCTGCTCAAGGTGCCGGGCGCCCTGCGCCGTTCGATCAAGGACGTCGAGCAGCTGAGCATCGAGCGCGACGTGGTGGGCGCGATCACCTTCGGCGGCTACGTGTCGCTGCCGGTCGCCTGGGCGATGGCTCGCCGCCACCTGCCGCTGGTGGTGCACGAGCAGAACGCGATCCCCGGGCTGTCCAACAAGCTGGCGGCGCGCTGGGCGGACCGCATCGCCGTGAGCTTCCCCGGCTCCATCCACCGGTTCCGCCAGCAGGAGCGCGTGGCGATCACCGGCAACCCCGTCCGGGAGCGCCTGCTGGGCCTGGACCTCGACGAGCTGCGGCCCCGGGCCCGCGAGCACTTCCGCCTGAACCCCGACCTGCCCACGCTGCTGGCCTTCGGCGGTTCCCAGGGCTCGCGCACGATCAACCGCGCGATCGCCGGCTCGCTGGAGCACTGGCGCCGGCCGCAGGAGATCCAGATCCTGCACTCCTCGGGCCGGGCGCTGTACGACGAGACCGCCCAGTTCCTGGAGCGCGCCAAGCGCAACGCCCGGGCCGTGCCCAAGCTGCGCCTCGTCGACTTCATCGACGAGATGGACCTCGCCTTCGCCGCGGCCGACGCCGTCGTGTCGCGGGCCGGTGCGACGTCGATCGCCGAGCTGACGGTGCTCGGCCTGCCCGCGCTGCTGGTGCCGTACCCGCACGCGACGGCGGACCACCAGCTGCACAACGCCCAGGCGCTCGAGGCCGTGGGTGGCGGCCGGGTCGTCGAGGACAAGGACCTCACCGGTCGGCGGGTCGCCGAGATCATCGAGCCGTGGCTGCTCGACCCGGATGCGGCGGCGCGCACCGCCGCGGCCGCCCGGGCGTTCGGTCGCCCCGACGCGGCCGACAACGTCGCACGCCTGCTGCTGGACGAGCTGTCGGGGACGCCCCGAGGAGTCACGACGTGAACGCACCGATCGACACGCGCCGCGCACAGCCGGTGCCCGACCGCGTCCACCTCGTCGGCATCGGCGGCGTCGGCATGGCCGGTGTCGCCCGGCTGCTGGTGCAACGTGGCCACGCGGTCAGCGGCAGCGACCTGCGTGACGGACGTGTCCTGGAGGAGCTGCGCGTCCTCGGCGCGCACGTGACCGTCGGGCACGACCCGGCTGCGGTGGAGGGCGTCGAGCAGGTCATCATCTCGACCGCCGTACCGCGTGACAACCCCGAGGTCGTCGCTGCGGAGGAGGCCGGGATCCCGGTCGTCCTGCGCGCCCGGGCGTTGGCGGACCTGCTGGCCGTGGACCGCTCCGTGCTGGTCGCCGGGACGCACGGCAAGACGACCACCACGAGCATGATCGTCGTCGGGCTGCAGGCGGCGGGCGTCGACCCGTCGTTCGTGCTCGGCGGTCACCTCAACGAGACCGGTGCCAATGCCCACGCGGGTGCCGACGACGTCGCCGTCGCGGAGGCCGACGAGGCGGACCGCTCGTTCCTCGCCTACGAGCCGGACGTGGCCGTGGTCACCAACGTCGAGCTCGACCACCCCGACGAGTTCGCCGACGACGAGGACGTCCACGACGCGTTCCTGGGCTTCCTCGACCGGTTGCGAGGCGGCGGGACCGCCGTCGTCTGCGCCGACGACGCGGGCGCCGTGGCCGTGGCCGAGGCCACCGACCGGCCCGTCCGGACCTACGGCACGGCCGACGACGCCGACGTGCGCCTCGAGATCACCGGGCCCGGCGCCGGCCGGGTGCACGTGGGTGGTGCGACCGTCGACCTGTCGCTCTCGATCCCGGGTGAGCACAACCTGCGCAACGCCGCGGGTGCGCTCGCCGTCGTGGACCTGCTCGGGCACGACGTCGCCGCGGCCGCCGCGGGCCTCGCCCCGTTCACGGGGGCCCAGCGCCGCTTCCAGCGGCTCGGCACGGTCGCCGGTGTCGAGGTCGTCGACGACTACGCGCACCACCCGACGGAGCTCGCGGCCACGATCGCCGCGGCGCGCGACGAGGGGCCGGGCCGCGTCGTGGTCGTCGTCCAGCCGCACCGCTACTCGCGCACGCGCCTGCTCGGTGCCGAGCTCGGCCGCACCGCTGCTGCAGCGGACCTCGTCGTCGTGACCGAGGTGTACGGCGGCCCCGAGCAGCCCGAGCCGGGCGTCACCGGCCGGCTCGTCAGCGACGCGGCGCTCGACGCCGGGGCCGAGGTCGTCTTCGAGCCGCACCTGGGCGCGGTCGCCGAGGTCGTGGCCGAGCGCGTGCAGGACGGTGACCTGGTGCTCGTCACGGGGGCAGGCGACGTCACGCGCGTCGGCCCGGCCCTGCTCGACCTGCTGCGCACACGCCGTGGCTGAGGCCGACCCGCTCGTCGAGGAGCTCGCTGCGGCCTGCGTGGGGGAGGTGCGGGCGGACGCCAGCCTCGCGGGACACACGACGCTGCGGGTCGGCGGTGCAGCCCGGGTGCTGGTCGAGGCCGAGGGCGACGGTGACCTCGGCGCGGTCGGTCGTGCCGCGACCGCCCACGACGTGCCCGTGCTGGTCCTCGGGCGCGGCTCGAACATGCTCGTCACCGACGCGGGGTGGCCGGGGATCGCCCTGGTGCTCGGCCGCGGCCTGCGTGGCATCGAGGTGGAGGAGCCGCACGACGGTCGGGGCCGGGTCCGCGTCGGCGGCGCCGAACCCCTGCCGGTCGTGGCGGTCGCGACGGCGGACGCCGGCCTGGGCGGCTTCGCCTGGGGAGCCGGGGTGCCGGGGACCGTGGGCGGCGCCGTGAAGATGAACGCCGGCGCCCACGGCGGCGAGATGGTCGATGCGCTGGTCGAGGCCGAGCTGTTCCGCCTCGGCTCCACGACCCGGGAGGTCTGGCCGGCCGAGCAGCTCGGACTGCGCTACCGCAGCTCGTCGCTGCCGTCCGACGCGGTCGTCGTCGCGGCCACCCTCGAGCTGCCCGTCGCGGGGGCCGAGGAGGTTCGCGCGGAGATCAGCGAGGTCCGCAGCTGGCGACGGGAGCACCAGCCGATCAACCGGCCCAACTGCGGCTCGGTCTTCGTCAACCCCGACGGTGACTCGGCGGGGCGACTGATCGACGAGGCGGGGCTGCGGGGCCTGCGGCACGGCGGTGCGCAGGTGTCGGAGCTGCACGCGAACTTCATCGTGACCGACCCCGACGCGACGGCCGCCGACGTGCTGGCCGTGATCGAGGAGGTCCACGGCACCGTCCTCGACCGGTACGGCGTCGACCTGCGCTCGGAGCTCGTGGTGGTGGGGGCGCGGTGAGCGAGGGCCCGGTCGTCAACGAGCGCATCGCGCAGCGCCGGGCCGAGGTGCGTGCGGCACGCCGGCGTCGGCGACTGCGCCGGACGATCACCGTCACGGTGCTGCTCCTGGTGCTGGTCGGGTTCCTGCTGCTGGAGCGCAGTTCGCTGGTGGCCCTGGCCGACCTCGAGGTGACGGGTCTGGAGCGGCTCGAGGAGGCGGAGGTGCTGGAGGCTGCAGGGGTCGCCGAGGGGATGTCGGTGCTGCGGATCCGGCTCGGTGCCGTCGAGGAGCGCGTCGTCGCCCTGCCGTTCGTCGAGGCCGCCGAGGCCGTCCGGGTCGGCCCGCTGGGGCTGCGCATCGACGTGGTCGAGGCGGCCCCTGCGCTGACCGCACGCTTCCCCACGGCATCGGTGCTCGTCAGCCAGCAGGGCCTGGTGCTGGGGGAGGGCGAGGCACCGGGCACGCCCGTCGCCGACGTGCGCGGGCGGCCGCCGGCACCCGGTGACACCGTCGACGCGTCGGGAACGCTCGCGGCCGCGCACGCCGTGGTGCTGTCGCTGCCCGGCCCCGTGCTCGCGCTGGTCGACCGGCTGGAGGTGGCGGCGGCCGACGACGTCCGGCTCGTGCTCGAGAACGGGATCCAGGTGGCCTGGGGCGACGCGAGCCGTGGTGACGAGAAGGCCCGGGCCCTGGGGGCCGTCCTCGAGGACCTCGACGGTCGGGCCGTCCAGCTGATCGACGTCCGGGCCCCGATGGCCCCGACCGTGACCCCCTGAGTGGACGTTCGTGCAGCGCCTCCTTGCCCTGCGGCCCGATGGGTCCTAGCGTCCCGATGACCACAGGGTTACATAAGAGTCAACCTCGACCTGAACGTGAAGGTTGACACTGCAGGCCCCGGGTGGTCACCCCACACTGAGCACAGCGCTCACCCGACCACCAGGAGCAGGGCCCATGTCTGTCACCCCGACCAACTACCTCGCGGTCATCAAGGTCGTGGGCGTCGGTGGTGGCGGCTGCAACGCCGTCAACCGCATGATCGACGCCGGCCTCAAGGGCGTCGAGTTCGTCGCGATCAACACCGATGCGCAGGACCTGCTGATGTCGGACGCCGACGTCAAGCTGGACATCGGGCGCGACCTGACCCGCGGCCTCGGCGCCGGCGCGAGTCCCGAGGTCGGCCGCCAGGCCGCCGAGGACCACCGCGAGGAGATCACCGAGGTGCTCAAGGGCGCCGACATGGTCTTCGTCACCTGTGGCGAGGGCGGCGGCACCGGCACCGGTGGCTCCCCGGTCATCGCCGAGATCGCCCGGGAGCTCGGGGCGCTCACCGTGGGCGTGGTCACGCGACCGTTCACGTTCGAGGGACGCAAGCGCTCGGTCCAGGCCGAGGAGGGCATCGCCGACCTGAAGGCCCAGGTCGACACGCTGATCGTGATCCCCAACGACCGCCTCATCGACCTCG
>CAYMGL010000091.1:0-9506 GCA_964389945.1 uncultured Actinomycetota bacterium | reverse complement strand
CGACGGCGATCGTCGGCAGCGAGGAGATCTACCCGCTGCTGTGGGACGCCAAGGCGATCGCCCGGGTCCTCGGCCTGCCCTACCTGCCCATCGTGCCGCAGCTGTTCGCGCTGCCCGTGCTGGGACCCGCCGGGCTGCTGCCGCTGCCCTCGAAGTGGGCCATCGAGTACGGCGACCCGATCGACACGTCGGCCTACGGCCCCGAGGCGGCGGACGACCCGATGGTCGTCCTCGACCTCGCCGAGCAGGTCCGCGAGCAGATCCAGCAGCAGCTGTACGCCATGCTGATGGGCCGCCGCTCGGTGTTCTTCTAGGGCGTCACGGCGTCGACGTGTCGCCGTCCAGGAGCTCGCCGACGCCGTCCAGCGTCCGGTCCACCGAGCCGGTCCCGACGTCGGCGCCGGTGGTGTCCTCGGCCGTCTCGTCCACGGGGTCGAGCGGGAGCTGCTCGACGGTGGTGCTCGTCGATGCGCCGCTGCTGCCGTCCCCGTCGTCGGCCGTCCCGGGGTCGCTGAGGCGGCCTTCCGGCTCGAACGGCTCCTGCTCCTGCTCGGGCTCGGCGGGTTCCTCGTCGTCGGCCGCCCCGTCCGACGTCGGCTGCTCGCGTGCGGTGCTGCCGCCCGGCAGGTCGATGCAGTCGCAGTCGCTGGCCGGGACCGCCGGGCCCTCACCGGGCCCCAGGATGTCGGTCAGGACGCCGGTCGGGCTGGTCCCGGTGCCGGTGGACTGGGCATCGGCCGGCGAGCCGCCGGGGCCGCCGTTCGTCCCGTTGCAGTCGCAGTCGGTCACGGCCGGCACGAAGCCGGCGGCGGAGACCTCGATCCGGCGCAGCAGCTCGAGCGAGTCCTCGGCCTGCGACCTTGCCAGCAGTGGCAGCTGGTCGAGCATGCCGACGAGCCGGCCGCGCTGCTGTGCCGTGAAGCGGCGCAGCTCGGTGCCGTCGATCGCGCCGGCGTTGGCACCGTCGATCAGGGCCTCGGCCCCGGCCTCGCTGTGGAAGTCCATCTCGGCCAGCAGGGCGACGACCTCGTCGCTGTCGAGCTGTCCCGCGAGCGTCTCGAGCTCCTCGAGCCGCTCCTGGGCGAAGGCGAGGTGCAGGCGGGCCTCCGCCAGCGCGTCCTCGGCCAGCGCGAGCCGGGCGTCCTCGGTCAGGCCCTTGAGGCCGTACAGCAGCTCGCCCGGCAGGGCGTCCTGCGCCGCCACGGCGACGCCGGCCGTACCGAGCATGGAGGAGGCCGTCATCGTGGCGATGGCCATGCGGGTCGACGTGCGCAGTCGAGCGGTGCGGGCTGCCCAGGCGAGGCGCAGGCGCTCGAGGAGGCCAGGTGGTGCCGCGGCCGCGGCGAGCAGGTCGTCCCGGAGCGAGGCACGGAACGTCGCCGTCGGGGCCACGACCTCGGCGTGGTCGCGCACCGAGGTCGCGAGGTCGACGAGTGCACCGAGGGAACGGGGTGCGTCCGGGACGTCCTGACCGTCGAGGAGCGCAGCCAGCTGGTCGATCGCGTCGCGCTCGGTCATCGCGTCACCTCCTCGTCGTCCACCGTGCCACCAGTCACGGGGAACAACGAGGAAGTCCGTCCGATGTGACGCCGACGCGCGCGTGTTCGCGCGGCGCGTGCGCTGTGCGGACGTTCGTCAGAGCGGCATCGCCCGCAGCAGCGTCAGCAGGCCGGCGAGGCCGAGGGTCGCGATCTCCGACAGGCCCGGGGTGTCCTTGACCTCCGCTGCCAGTGCCTTCAGGGCGCGGTACTGCAGCGCCTTGGTCGCACCGGTCGTGCGGCCCATGATCTCGGCCGTCTCGGCCACCGACCGGTCGTGGACGAACCGCAGCTCGATCACCTCGCGGTGGTCGTCGCTGAGGTTCTCCAGTGCCCGCCCCAGCGCTCGGGCCATGTCGCGACCCATCGCGACGCGCTCCGGGTCGTCGTCGACGCCCGGCGTCGGGTCCTCGGGGGTCTGGTCGCTGGCGCGCTCCATGCGGAACCGCGCCGACTTGAAGTGGTCGTGGACGCGGTTGCGGGCGATCGTCATGATCCACGCGCCGAGGTCGACGCCCTGCCACTCGAACGTGTCGAGCCGACGGAACGCACGCAGGAAGACGTCGGAGGTCAGGTCCTCCGCGGTCTGGCGGTGCTGGACCCGGCGGTAGACGTAGCCGAACGTCTGGTCGACGTAGCGGTCGTAGAGCGCCGCGAAGGCGGCACCGTCGCCCCCCTGGGCACGGTCGACGAGGTCGACGAGCTCCGCGTCCACGGTCTCCGTGGTCATCGGCAGCCCCGCATCATCGTGCCTGCGCGAGCTGGATCGCCATCGCGGCCAGGATCACGAGCAGCAGCACGACGAGGCCGATCGCGGTGCCGTTGCGCACAGGCGTCTCCCAACGTGGCTGATCGTCCGACCTGTCGGCCGCGTGCGGCCGTCGTTCAGCGTACGGAGCGGACGGAGGGGCGGTGTGGTCCGCAGCGACCGCGGGAGGCGTTGCCGGTGCACGGTCGGTGGCGGTTGTTACCGAAGGTAACGCGTCGCTGGCCGACCGGACAGCGGGTGTGCGGTCCCGCCACTCAGCGTGATCGGCCGATGGTCGGCTGGTCGGCGTCGCCCTCGACCGACGGCGCCTCCGTCACCCGGTCGGGCCGACCGAGGACGTCCTCGACGTCCTCCCCGGCGAGGAGGGCCAGGCACTTCTCGCGCTCCTGGCGGAGGTAGCCCACCAGCGCAGCGCGGTCGTCGAGGTAGCGGCGGCAGTCGAGCTCGAGCGTGATCGCCCCGTCGAACCCGTCGGCGGCGACGGCCTGCAGGAAGCCGCCCAGCGGGAGCAGGCCGTGGCCGAGCGGTGCGTGGCTGTCGCGGCCCTGGCCGCGGTAGTCCGAGACGTGCAGGTGCGACGCCACCGGGGCGAGCTGGTGCCAGGCGTGGAGGATGTCGACGCCGGCGACGCCGAAGTGGGACGTGTCCAGCACGACGTCACGGAACGGCGTGAGGTGCTCGGGCTCGGTGTAGCGGTGGAACCGGACGGGCTGCCCGAGCACGCGGACGGGGTAGAGGTTCTCCACGCCGACCCGGGTGCCGACCGCGGCCGCCTCCTGGTCGCCCGGCCCCAGCAGCCACTGGTGGAAGTCCGACTGCCAGCGGAAGGGCGGATGGACGATCATCAGCCCCGCACCCACGGTGCCGGCGAGCTCGATCGACCGGCGGGCCTTCTCGACGAGGTCGGTCCCGAACACGCGGCGTGTCACGAGCAGGAAGGGGCCGTGCACGACGTCGATCGGCAGGCCGACCGACGTCGCGGTCGTCGCCACGTGCTCGGCATCCTGGGTGATCGCGTCCTGGGTGACCATCAGCTCGGCGCCGTCGTAGCCCGCGTCGGCGATCACCTCGAGGGCCCAGGACAGGTCCCGGGAGAAGAGCGGGCCCGTCGAGGCGAGCATGCGCGGCGCGATCATGCCGCCGAGCCTACGGGCCCGCACCCGGGGCGGCGGGGACTAGTCTCGGCCGGCGTGCACGTGTCGAGGCGAGGAGCCGTCGTGGTGGTCCCGGGCGCCGAGGAACGCGCCGCGACGCCTGCAGCACGGCTTCGTGCCACGGCGGCTCGCCGCGGCGAGCACGTGGCGCTGCGCTGGCAGGACCGGGCGCTGACGTACGCCCAGCTCGACGAGCGGGTCGACGCCGCGACGGCGGCCCTGGCCGGCCACGACGTCGGGCCCGGTGACCGTGTCGCCATCGTGCTCGGCAACGTCCCGGCCTTCGCGGAGGCCTGGTTCGGTGTGCTGCGGCTCGGCGCCGTCGCAGTCCCGGCCGCCCCGGCTCTGGCGGCGGACGAGCTCCGGCACGTCCTGGCGGACAGCGGCGCCGTGCTGGCGGTGGTGTCGCCCGCCGTCGCCGAGGCGATCGCCCCGCTGCGTGGTGTGCTGCCGGCACTGCGCGCCGTCGTCGTGGCGGGGGCGACCGGGGCCTCCGCCGACGCCGTGTGGGCCACGCTGCTCGCCGCCCCGCCGGGCCAGCCGACCGCGGCCGAGCGTGCACCCGACGACCTCGCCGCGCTGGTCTACACCTCCGGCACGACGGGCCGGCCCCGGGGTGCGATGCTCACCAACCGGAACCTGGTCGTGAACCAGGACCAGTCGCTGGCCGGTCGCCACCGCGTCGAGGAGGACGACGTCGTCCTCGTGGTGCTGCCGCTGTTCCACGTCTACGGGCTCAACGTCGGGCTGGGGCCCGCGGTCACCGTCGGCGCGACGATCGTGCTGCAGGAGCGCTTCGACCCCGTCGCCACCGCCGAGCTGGTCGAGCGCACCGGGGTGACGGTCGTCCTGGGCGCGCCGCCGATGTACGTCGCCTGGGCCCAGCACCCGCCCGGCGACCTGCTCGCCGGCGTGCGGCTGTGCGCCTCGGGGGCGGCCGCGCTCCCCGTCCGTGCCGCCCGTGCCTTCGAGGAGGCCACCGGCCACGCGGTCCGCGAGGGGTACGGCCTCACGGAGGCAGCGCCGTCGGTCACGTCGAGTGCGCTGTCGGAGGAGGTGCGGCCGGGGTCGGTCGGGCTGCCGCTGCCCGACGTCGAGCTGCGGCTGGTCGAGGACGGCGTGGACGTCGTCGCGGGTGATCCGGGCGAGGTGTGGGTGCGTGGCCCGAACGTCTTCGCCGGCTACTGGCAGGACGACGAGGCCACGGCGCGCGCACTGACCGACGACGGCTGGCTGCGCACGGGCGACGTCGGCGTGCGCGACGACGACGGCTGGCTCCGGCTGGTCGACCGCCACACCGACCTCATCATCGTCAGCGGGTTCAACGTCTACCCGCGCGAGGTCGAACGGGTGCTGCGACGCCACCCCGGTGTGGCCGACGTGGCCGTGGTCGGCGTGCCGCACCCGCAGACCGGCGAGACGGTCGTCGCGCACGTCGTGCGCAGCGGCCACGACGACCTCAGCGAGGCAGAGCTGGACGACTGGTGTCGTGCCCGGCTCGCTCGGTACAAGTGCCCGACGGCCATCAACGTCGTCGCCGAACTGCCGCGCACGGTCACGGGGAAGGTCCGGCGCACCGACCTGCGGATCTGACGTGGCGACGTTCGCGAGCCTCGTGGCGGCCGGTGTGGGCGCCGTCTTCGCCACCGCGCTGCTGCGTCGCTGGCACGACCGCGGCCGGACCCCGGCGTCGCTGTGGTGGGGGCTGTCGCTCGCCCAGTTCGCCGTCGCCTCGGCGGCGCTGCTCCTGGGGCAGGTCCTGGGGTGGAGCGGCCCGGTCTTCCGGGTGTTCTACCTCTTCGGAGCCGTCACGAACGTCCTCTGGCTGGCGCTCGGGACCGTCGCGGTCAACGCTCGCCGGCGACCCGTCCTGCGCGTCCTGGCCGGCGTCCTCGCGCTGACCGCGGGTCTCGCCGGCTGGGGCGCGACCGGTGAGCAGCCGGCGTTGTGGCTGGCCACGGCCGTGCTCGCCGGCGTGCTCGCGGTGGTGCTCGTGCTGCCTCGGTCGCGCACGGTGCAGCGCGCGTGTGCCGTCGTGGTCGTCGCCTTCACCGTGGTGGCAGCCGTCGCCGTGGCGGCCGCCCCGTTCGTGGTCGACCTGCCCGCAACCGGGCTGCCCGAGGGGCGCGAGCTGTTCCCGTTGGCCGTCCGGGGCCTGGCCGTGGCCGGCAACACCGTCGGCTCGGTCCTGGTCGTCGTCGGTGCGCTGGCCTCGAGCGCGCACGTCGTGTGGCGGCGACCGGACCCGGACGCCGACGCCCTGCTGCGTGGTGTGACGGTGCGCGACCGCAGCTGGTTCGCCGCGACGGCCGAGTGGGTGTTCGCCGGACGCCGGGGTGCCGCGCGGGCCGGCAACGTCGTGCGGGGCAACCTGCTGATCGCGCTCGGGGTGCTGCTGGCCGCGGCCAGCGCCCTGTTCGCCTACGTCAGCGAGTTCCTCGGCGCGCTGGTGGGGCTCACCCTCACCGATGCCGAGACCACCGGGCACGCGATCGGGCTCGCCGTCGGCGTCGTGGTGATGTACGCCGGCTTCCGGCGGACGCTCCAGCCCGTCGAGGCCTCCGTGCCCGCGGGGTCCTGAGCGATGCGTCGTCCCTGGCAGCCACGGCACGTCGTCACGGTCTTCACGCGCGACGGCTGCGGCCTGTGCCGGGAGGCCGAGGCACTGGTCGCGCGGGAGGCCCGCGGCCACGACGTCCAGCGGGTCGACATCGACGCCGACGACGAGCTCCAGCGTCGCTACAACATCCGGGTCCCCGTGGTGGCCGTCGACGGGGTCGAGATCGCCGAGGGGCGGCTCGAGCCCGGCGCGGTGCGCGCGGCACTTCGCGCTGCCGGGCGGACGCCGTAGCCTCGCCGCCGTCCCCATGCGCCCGGGGGCCGGGGCCGACGCGCCCGGCGGCCGGGCCGCCAGCGACCAAGAGGCAGCAGTCAGTGCGCGAGCGCAACATCCCGGACGCGACCGTCGCGCGGCTGCCGCTGTACCTGCGTGCGCTGGTCGAGCTGCAGGAGCGGTCGATCGCGACGGTGTCCTCCGGTGACCTCGCGCTCTCGTCGGGCGTCAACCCGGCCAAGCTGCGCAAGGACCTGTCGCACCTCGGGTCGTTCGGCACCCGTGGCGTCGGCTACCCGGTCAAGGAGCTGGTCGACGGGATCTCCGGTGCCCTGGGCCTGACCGACGAGCGGCCCGTGGTCATCGTCGGGCTGGGCAACCTCGGCCAGGCGCTGGCGCACTACGGCGGCTTCGCCCAGCGTGGGTTCCAGGTCGCCGGCCTGCTCGACGCCGACCCCGACCTGGTCGGCACGACCGTCGCGGACCTCGAGGTCGAGGACGCCGCGGACCTGGAGGAGATCGTCCGGGACCGCGGCGTCACGATCGCGGTCCTGGCGACGCCGGCCGCGGCGGCACAGGAGGTCGCGACCCGACTGGTCGAGGCGGGGGTCACCGGGATCCTCAACTTCGCCCCGGTCCACGTCGACGTGCCCGACGAGGTCACCATCCGCAAGGTGGACCTCTCGGTCGAGCTCCAGATCCTGTCGTTCTACGACCAGCTCCACGCCAACGGCGGCCTCGTGCGCTGAGACGGACGGCCGGAGAGGCCGTCCGGTGCGGCCGGTATCGTCGCGGGTGCTCGACAGTGCCCATGGTTGCCCTCCGCGGCCGCCACGACGACGGCCCCGTCGGGTACGCGACCGCGAGCGGTCGGGCGCCCCGTCGCCGGTCCGCTCCGACTGGAGTCACGTGTCCATCCTGCTGCTCGGTGTCGACCACACCCAGGCGCCCCTGGCGCTCCTGGAGCGGCTCGCCGTGCCGGCGGAGCGCACGCGGAAGGTCCTGCACGAGCTGACGACGCTCGACCACGTGCTCGAGGCCGTCGTCGTCTCGACCTGCAACCGGGTGGAGGTCTACGCCGACCTCGCCCGGTTCCACGACGGCTACGACGTCCTCGTCGACTGGCTCGCCGCGCGCGGCGGGCTGACGCGCGAGGACCTCGAGCGCATCATGGTCGCCAAGGTCGACGAGGACGCCGCCGAGCACCTCTTCGCCGTCGCCGGTGGCCTCGAGTCGATGGTCGTGGGTGAGCAGCAGATCGCGATGCAGGTCCGCGACGCGATGGAGGAGGCCCGCGCCGAGGGCACTGCGGGGCGGATGCTCCAGCGCCTGTTCCGGCAGGCCGTCCGGGTCGGCCGCCGCGTCCGGCGCGAGACGACGATCGGCGAGAGCGCCCGGTCGATGGTCGACGTCGGCCTCGAGGCCGTCGGCGACCACCTCGACAAGGACCTCGTCGGCAGCCGCGTCCTGGTCGTCGGCGCCGGTGAGATCGGCGCACTCACGATGACCCAGCTCGCCGAGCTCGGCGTGCTGGACATCGCCGTCTGGAACCGCAGCCCGGACAAGGCCACGCGTCTGGCGCGCAAGGTCGGTGCCGAGATCGTGGCCACGGACGGTCTCGCGGCTGCGGTCGCCGCCGCCGACGTCGTCGTGTGCACGACCGGCGCGCCCGAGCCCGTGCTGGACCTGCCGCTGCTCGAGGACGCGGCCACGCAGCGCACCGCCGAGGCGCCCGTCGTCGTCCTCGACCTGGCCGTGCCGCGCAACGTCGCACCCGCCGCCGCCGCGCTGCCGCAGGTGACGATCGTCGACATCAGCGAGGTGCGCGAGGTCGCGCAGCGCGGCGAGACCGGCGACGTCGTCGCCGAGGCGCGTGCGCTCGTCGCCGGCGAGGCCGAGGGCTTCCGTCGGTGGCTGCGCCAGATCGAGGTCGAGCCGACCATCCGCGAGCTGCGCCGCCACGCCGAGCGTGTGCGGCAGGACGAGCTCGAGCGGCTCTCCGCCAAGCTGGCCGGGCTCGACGAGGACCAGCGACAGGCCGTCGAGGCCCTGACCGAGGGCATCATCAACACGCTGCTCCACGAGCCGACCGTCCGGCTCAAGCGGCTGGCCGACGGCAACGCCGAGCACCACGTCGGGCTCCTGGCGGACCTCTTCGCGCTCGACGTCCAGCTCGACGACCAGGCCGGTGACGAGGCCGCGGACGAGCCGCAGTCGTGACCGAGCCGTGGCGGATCGCCACGCGCCGCAGCGCGCTGGCACGGGCCCAGGCAGGGCATGTCGCCGACGCGTTGGCGGCCGCGACCGGCCGGCCCGCCGAGCTTGTGCCGATGTCGACCACCGGTGACGAGGAGCCGGACCGGGCGATCCAGGCGTTCGACGCCAAGGGCGTGTTCGTCGACCGGACCCGACAGGCCGTCCTCGACGGTGACTGCGACCTGGTCGTGCACTCCTACAAGGACCTGCCGACGGCGCCGGCCGAGGGCCTGGTGATCGGTGCCGTGCCACGGCGGGCCGACCCCCGTGACCTGCTGGTGACCCGCGACGGGCTGCGGCTGGCCGCGATCCCACGCACGCACCCGTTCACCGTCGGGACCTCGTCCCAGCGTCGCCGCGCCCAGCTGATGAAGGCGCGTCGCGACCTGCTCGTGCAGCCGCTCCGGGGCAACCTCGACACGCGGCTGCGCAAGGTCGCCGACGGCGACCTCGACGCGGTGGTCGTGGCCCTCGCTGGTGTGCAGCGGCTCGGTGCCGTGGAGCACGCCGTCAAGGCCGTCCCGCTGGAGCCCGGCGAGCTGCTGTCCGCGCCGGCGCAGGGCGCCCTGGCGCTCGAGTGCCGGGTCGGTGACGCGGCGACGCGCAAGGCGCTGCGCCAGATCGACGACCCCGTCACCCATCTGTGCGTCCGCGCCGAGCGGACCTTCCTCGCGTCGCTCGCTGGGGGCTGCACCGCGCCGATCGGGGCACTCGCACGGTTGCGCACCGGCGACCACCGCAACGGCCGGGTCGAGCTGCTGGGTCTGGTCGCCGACCCGAACGGGACGACCGTGCTGCGCGCCTCGCACGAGGCTGCGACCAACGCCGTGGACGACCTCGGCCGCACGCTCGCCGCGACGTTGCTCGGCCAGGGCGCCGACGAGATCCTCGCGAAGCTCGACCGCGCCTGACCGTCATCCGGGGACGCGGTTCGCGGCCGCATCGATCGTCGTGGT
>CAYMGL010000090.1:0-9571 GCA_964389945.1 uncultured Actinomycetota bacterium | reverse complement strand
GGTTGGTCTCCTCGGGGTCCGCGAACCCCGCGAACTGCCGGATCGTCCACGGCCGGGTCCGGTACATCGACGCGTAGACCCCGCGGGTGTACGGGTACTCCCCCGGCAGCCCGATGCGCTCGACGTCGATGTCGGTGTTGTGCGGCCCGTAGAGCGGCTCGAGCGGCATCCCGGACAGCGTCTGGAAGTCGCTGTCGCGCTCCCCCGCTGCGGCGTACCGGGCCTTCCAGGCCTCGTACTGCTCCTCGTAGCTGTCCACGTCCGGCTCCTCGTGTGACGCATCGGTGTCGTCCGTGCGCAGGGTACGTCGCAGCACCTCCTCGGGACCCGCCCGAGCGATGCATGGTCGGACGGAGGTGCATCCGGCCGGCCGACGGGGCAGCCTGTGCGCCCGACACGACCCGACCGGACCGGACGCATGCCCCTCACGCACGACAGCAGCGACGCCGAACTCGTCGCCCGCGTCGGCCAGGGGGACCACGCGGCGGTGGACGCGTTGTGGGAGCGGCACGCCGACGCCGTCCACGACCACCTCGCCCGGTGGACGCAGGACGCAGAGCTCGCCGCCGCCGGGACGGTCGCGGCCTTCACCGCGCTCCTCGACGACGTCGCCGTCGGCACGGCACCGACGGCCGTGCGCGCCAGCCTGCTGCGCACCGCCCGCGAGCACGCCATGCGCGTCCTCGAACGGGGTGACCACGAGGGGCCACCCGTCCCGCCGGCCGTCCTCGCGGCGACCGGCGCCTCGACGACCACGGCGGCCGACGCGGCAGCGGCCTGGGCGGCCGCAGCCGCCCTCGGCCCGCCCTGGTTCAGCGCCCTGGACCTCAGCGTCCGACAGGGCAGCTCCGCCCGCGACCTCTCCGCGGTCCTGGGCCAGCCGGAGGCCGCGGTCGACGAGCTGCTCGCAACGGTCCACCGTCGGACCGATGAGGCGACGAGGACTGCCTACGCCGCCCTCGCGACGATCCCGGCCCCCGTCGCCGCCCGCACCGCCATGGCCGCTGCGGCAGCCGCGAGCATCGGCGCGCCAGCGGCGCTGTCGCGCACCGTCCGGATGCGGGCGCTCGGCGTGGTCGGCGGCATCGCCCTCCTCATCCTCGGCGTCGGGCTGGCGAACGCGCTGGGCGGCAGTGGGGCGACACCGACCGCCGGTCCCGCCACCGCTGCCGCGGAGCCGGTCCCGAGCCCGTCCCCCGAGGTCGACGCCTCGCCCACGCCGACCCTCGAGCCACTGGCGACCCCGTCGGTCGTCCCGATGGCGTCGCCCGAACCGACCGTGCCCGTGCCGTCACCGAGCCCCACGGTCGCGCCGAGCCCGACACCGACGGTGCTCACGGTCACGATCGACGACCCCCCACCCGGGGCCGCGTTCGCCGCGACGGGCCAGGACGCCCAGGGGCGCCCCGCCGCGGTCGTCCCCGTCGTGGCGACCATCGAGGGTGCGAGCCAGGACGCCACGATCGCGTGGACCACCGACCTCGCTGCCGACCAGACCCTGCTCACCGCGCCCGACGGCGAGCTGCTGCTGTGGCTGCCCGAGGAGTGCAGCGACGCCCAGCACGTCGTCACCGTGACCGTCGACGACCCCGTCGACGACCGGACGGCGGCGGCGAGCATCACGGTCCAGGTGCTGGAGACGTGCGAGGAGCCGCCGACCGTCACGATCGTCGATCCGACCGGTGAGGACCCGCCGCGCGACGCCGACGAATCCGGACGAGTCAGCGTGCCGGTGCGCGCAACCTCGGAGACCACTGGCGTCACGTGGCGGTGGTCGGCGAGCGGGGCCACGATCGTGAGCGACCCCCTCGAGGGGCCCGAGGGAACCCTCGAGCTGGAGGTCTCCTGCCCGAGCCTCGAACCGATCGACGTGACGCTCACGGTGACGATCACCAGGACCGCCGACGAGACCAGCGCCCAGGCCAGCGTCCCGGTCGAGGTGCGGTGCCCGCCCGTCGGCTGAGCGTGCTGCGCCCGGCACGCGCCCGGGCTCTGGACAGCGACCTCGCGATGTCGGCAGACTGTCCGCCGTGTCTCACTCGCCGGGACACGTGGCACGTTCGTGACCGCCAGCCTCCCCACCTCCCGCAGGAGCCCGACGGTGTCCCCTGCTCCCTCGCTGCTGCCGACCGGCCGCACCGTCCGCGCTGCGACGGCCCACGGTGCCGTCGCGGCGCTCGACGTCGTGCACGACCACGTGCTGCGCATCGTCGCGGACGCGGACACCGCCGAGCGCCTCGTGCTGGACGTGGTCCTGCGTGCCAACGCCCGGACGGCCGAGCTCGGGGAGCCGAGCACCCTCCCGGTGCTGCTGCGCCTGGCCCGGGCCCGCCTGGCACCGCTGGCCGTCGACCACCTCGACGCCGCCAACCTCACGTCCCTGGCCCCCGAGGGCGATCCGGCGGCACGGGCCGTCGCGGCCGCACTCGCGGTGCCCTCCGAGCGTGCGGCTTCGCTCCTGGACCTGACCGTCCGCCACGGCCTCGACACGCGCACGGCGGCCGACGTGCTCGACCTCGACGTGCGCCAGGTCGCCACGGTCCGCGCCGAGGCACTGCGGCAGGTCCGGGCCGCGCTCGCCGAGATGGGCGGGGACCGCATCGACGTGGAGGCCACGCTCGCCGCCCAGCCGGTCGCCGCGGCCCCACCGGCCCTGCACGACCGGTTCGCGGCCCGGGACGGTCGCCGCGTGCCGTCGGCACTGGCGTGGCTCGCGCCGCCCGCAGCCGTCGCTGTCCTGACCGCCTCGCTCCTGGTGGGCCTGCCGGACGCACTGGCCGGCGCCGTCGACGCCGAGGTGCCGCTGGTCGGCGCCGTCGCCGTGGACGACGGCGCCGTCGTCCAGCAGCTCGTGGCCGACGGGGACCAGCGTCCGGCCGGCCCCGAGGGCGAGCTCGCCGTGCGCCGATCCGTGTCGACCGCGGCCGACGCGCCCAGCACGACGGACGAGGCGCAGGCACCGACGGCGACCGAGGCCCCCTCGCCGGCACCGTCCGACGAGCCGGCACCGGACGAGCCTGCGGACGAGCCGACGGCCGCACCGTCGCCCACGCCCGAACCCGAACCGTCACCGGACCCGCTGGGCGACCTGCTGCCGACCGGGCCGTGAGTCAGCCGTCGTCGACGGCCGCGAGGAGCTGGTCGGCGGCCGTGTAGGGGTCCAGCTCGCGGGCCTCGACACGTGCCGCGAGGTCGTCCAGCAGCGGGTCCTCCCCACCGATGCGGGCGAAGCGGTCGCGGACGCGTCCGAGCGCGATCTCGCGCACACCGTGCAGGGCCCGCCGCCGGCGGCGCGTCGCCAGCTCGCCGGTGTCGGTCACGTGCGCACGGTGGTCCTCGATCGCGTCCACGAGCTCGGTGATCCCCTCGCCCCGGACGGCGACCGTGCGCACGATCGGCGGCCACCAGGTGTCGTCGGCACCGGTCGCGTGGCCGAGCTCGAGCATCGCGCGGAGCTCGCTGACGAGCTTGCCGGCACCGGAGTGGTCGGCCTTGTTGACGACGAAGACGTCCGCGACCTCCAGGATCCCGGCCTTGGCCGCCTGGATGCCGTCCCCCATGCCGGGGGCGGACGCGACGACCGTGGTGTCGGCACTGGCGGCGACCTCGACCTCCGACTGGCCCACGCCGACGGTCTCGATCACGACGTCGTCGAAGCCGGCGGCGTCGAGGACCATCACGGCCTGCGGCGTCGCGAACGACAGGCCGCCGAGGTGGCCGCGCGACGCCATGGACCGGATGAAGACGCCCGGGTCGTCGTGGTGCTGCTGCATGCGCACGCGGTCGCCGAGCAGGGCGCCCCCGGAGAACGGCGAGGAGGGGTCGACCGCGATCACGGCGACCCGCCGGTCCCGCGACCGCAGCTCGGCCGCGAGGGCGTTCGTGAGCGTCGACTTGCCGACGCCCGGTGGCCCGGTCATGCCCAGCACCCGCGCCCGGCCGGTCATCGGGTGCAGTCGGGCCACGACCTCACGCAGCTGGTCGGGCGTGCCGTCCTCGACGATCGTCAGCAGGCGTGCCAGCGCGCGTCGGCCACGCAGGTCGTGGTCCAGGTCGTCCAGCAGTGCGTCGATGTCGGGCACGGATCGGTCCGGGAGGTCGTGGGACGGCGGGCTCTGGCGACCGCGCAGGCTACTGGGAGGGCATGACCGGCCCTCGGTCAGCGGCGGTGCTCCAGCGGGATGCGCCGCACGACGACGACGAGGAGGCCAGCGGCGACGGTGAGGAGCGCCGCGGCCAGTGCCATCGTGATCCGGACGGACGTGAACCGGGCGATCGTGCCCCCGAGGAACGCCCCGAGCGGGATGCCGCCCACGCCGACGACGCGGAACGTCGCGATCACCCGTCCGAGCAGCTCGTCGGGGACCACCGCCTGCCGCAGGGACCGTCCCACGACGTTGAAGGTCCCGCCGGCGAACGCGACCAGGGCGATCCCGAGCGCCGCCATGCGCCAGGTCGGCGCCCCGGCCACGAGCCACTCCCCCGCGGCGACCAGCACGCCGGCGAGCACGAGCACGGCCGGACGACCGAACAGGATGCGCATCTCGTCCGCGGCGACGCTGCCGAGCAGGCCACCCAGGGCCCCGATGCCGAGCAGGTAGCCGTAGCCGGCCTCGCTGAGGCCGAGCTCGTCGAGCGCGAGGAGGACCAGCAGGGCACCGACGGCCGAGGTGCCGACGTTGACGAGCCCCACGACGCCGGCCAACGGCCTGAGCAGCTCGTCGTCCCACAGCGCCTGCATGCCCTCGCGGACGTCGGCCCAGAACCGGGTCGGCGGCGGGTGCTGGCGCGCAGCCGCTCCCCCGTCCACGACCCCCGTGCCCCCAGCGGCGGCCCCGACGGTGACAGCGACCGGTTCGGTCTCGAGAGCACGGGTCCGTGGCCGCAGCTGGACACCGACGAGCAGGACGGCGGCGAGGAGGAACGTGCTGGCGTCGACCAGGAACGGCAGCCCCGCACCGAGGGAGAACAGGACACCACCGACCGGCCCACCGACGACCTCGCCGCTGATGGTCATGCCGGCGACCATGCGACCGTTGGCCTGCTCGAGCTGTACCGGCTCGACCAGCGCGGGCACGCTGGCCTGCAACGCCGAGTCCACCAGGACCTCGCCGACGCCGATGAGCAGCGCCACGGCGTAGACCATCCACAGCTCGACGGCCCCCATCGCCCCGGCGACGCCCAGCGCCGCGACGGCCCCGCCACGGGCGACCTGTCCGACCTGCATGATCCTGATCCGGTCGCCGCGGTCCACGATCGCACCGCCGATCGGGCCGATCAGCCACGGCGCCATCGTGATGCCGGTGACGGCGCCGATCGCCAGCGGGTCACGGGTCAGGGTCGCCGCCAGCAGGGGCAGTGCCGTCAGCCGGATGCCGTCACCGAGGTTGGAGCTGATCGCGGCGGCGAGCACACGCTGGAAGCCCCCCGGCAACCTCGTCCGACCCATGCACGCCTCCTGCGCGGCGCATCCTAGGCACCGGCCGTGACAGGAGAGGGATCGTCAACCGAGCGCCGTCACGGCGCGCTCCGCCAGGAGCTTCGTCAGCTCACCGTGGGTGGGGAACTGCTGCTGCACACGCGCCACGTCGTGGACCGAGAGTCGCAGCGCCACCATGATCGTCCACGCGCTCGCCAGCTCGTCGACCGCGGCCCCCACCCCGCCCACGCCCAGCACCGTCCCGTCCGCGGCCGCGGTCAGCACCAGGGCGCCCGGTCGGGTGCGGTCGGTCAGGGGGCGCGCCCCGTCGTCGTAGGACGCCGTGACCCGGACGTGCTCGACCTCCGGGTCGAGGTCACCGACGAGCACGAACGGCGGGTCCGTGAACACCCCGCGCGGGGTGTGGCCCAGGTCCGCCTCGTTGCTGCGTCCCTCCACGAGGTTGTCGACCACGTACGCGGCGAGGTGGTTGGCGGTGTGCGTGAAGGCCGGGAAGCCCGTGACGTCCCCGACCGCCCAGACGCGGTCGGCACCGGCGACCCGTCCGTCCCTGCCCACCTCCAGGTCGTCGGCGTCGATGCCGAGGTGCTCGAGGCCGAGCCCGTGGGTGCGTGGGGTCTTGCCGGTGCCGAGCAGCAGCCGTTCGGCCGTGACCTCGAGGCCTTCGCTCGTGGTGACGACGACGCCGTCGCCACCCCCGGCGACGTGGTCCACGCCGTGCCCGGTGCGGACCTCGACGCCGTCCCCCTCGAGCGCGCCCCGGACCACGGCGTCGAGCTCCGGCGCCACCGCCACGAGGGACTCGCTGCGCACGAGCAGCGTCACCCGGCTGCCGAGCTTGGCCGCGGCCGTCGCCGCCTCGAGACCCACGGCCCCGCCGCCGACGACGACGAGGCTCGACGGGAGGTCGTCCGCCAGCCAGAACTCCTCGAACGTCCAGGCCTCGACGGTCTCGAGGCCGGGGAACGCGGGGACGTGGACGTCGGCCCCGGTGGCGAGCACGAGGTGGTCGAACTCGATGTCGTGGGGCTCGCCGTCGTCCGGGGTCACGCGGAGCCGACGACCGGGCAGCACCGCACCGTGGCCCCGGTGCACGTCGACGCCGTTGTCAGCGAGGTGCTCCACGTGCCCGCTGTCGTCGAGGTGCTCGGTCACGTCCCGACGGTGTGCCAGCGCCGCGTCCCAGTCACCCGAAACCGCTGCCTCGTGGAGGACCGCCTTCGACGGCATGCACGCGGTGAACGGGCACTCCCCGCCCACGAGCCACCGCTCCACGACGGCGACGGACCGTCCGCGAGCGGCGACACCGTTGGCGACGTTCTCGCCGCCCGATCCGCCACCGAGCACCACCACGTCGTACCGGTCCACGTCGTCTCCTCCTCGTCCGGGCAGCGAACCACGCCCGCGAGGATGGTGTCCCGGCCACCGCCACCGGGCCGACCCCCACGTGTCCCTGCAGGCACACGTGACACGTGCGGGACGACCTCCCCTCGCAACGCTTGGCACGGCCGTGCCGACACCCCGCACGCGACGACTCCGCCGGGACGCCCTCGTCCGGGCCACCCGAGCACACGTGGTGTGGCACGGCCTGCGGCGCAGGTCGTCGAGACCGCGGCCCGCGGCGCGTCGGCGGCTGCTCGCCGCAGCGACCTCGACCGGACTGGTCGCTCCCCTGTTCGTCCTCGACGGGCTGCCCGACGCGGCCGCCGACCCCGCCGGGCCGGACTGGGACCGGCTGGGCAGTGGCTCGGTCGTCATGGCGAGCAACGTCGTCGGGACGGCGCCACCTCCGACATCGGCGGCCGTGCAGGTCGCCGTGCCCCAGATCGGTGCCGCGGGGACCGACCTCCTCGTCCAGGCGACGCCCTGGGTGCGCGCCGCCGGCGTTGCCGGGATGGGCATCGCGACACCCGACGAGGTCCAGCGGGCCGAGGACGCGCTCGGCCTCACGCTGGGCCGTGGCGAGGTCAGCGAGGCACGCGTCGAGCGACTCCGGCGCGCACAGCTGCAACCGGCGCACGACGTGTGCCGCGCACTGGGCCTGCTCGAGGACCGGACCACCGTCCAGCCGGCCGACGTCGTGGCGGCGGCCATCGCACTGGACGTGCCGACCGAGGAGGGACTCACACCGGACCTGGTGGCTGCCGTCGTCGAGGCGGGGGCCCCGGCCGTGGTCGCGCACCTCGAGGAGTCGGTGACGCCCTACGCGCGTGCTCTGGGGCTCGACCTCGGCCGGCCCCGCACACCGGCCGACACCGCGGCGGTCGCCGCCGAGCTCGGCATCGAGCTGTCACCGGTCCCGGGCGAGGCCGACGCAGCCCGTCTGCACACCGCGTGGCTGCAGACCCTCGCGCCCCACTTCGACAGCTTCGGCCTGGACGAGGGCGCGGCGGTGGATCCCGTCGACACGGTCGCGCTGGCCCGCGCACTCGGCGCCGACGTCGACAGCGGGGTCGGTCCCGCGCAGCTGGGCGAGATCCTGGCCGCCTTCGAGGGCCAGCGCGGCGATCTCGTGCCGTACGGACGCGTCGGGGACGTCACACTGCACCTGCCGAGCCAGCACGTCGCCCGGGCCGGCTGGCACCAGTCGTTCGACGCCGGTGCGATCGAGCCCGAGGACCTCGGGGCGGAGCGCGCCGTCGTGCTGCCGTCGCGGGGCCGTGGGACGGGTGCACGGTCCGCCATGGACGTCGCCGTCCAGCCCGGCACGCCCGTCCTGGCCCCGGTGACGGGCACGGTGGTGGAGGTCACGGACTACGCCCTCTACGGCAAGCACCCGGACGTCCGCATCCGGATCCGCCCCGACGCCAACCCCGCCCTGGACGTCGTGGTGCTCCACGTCACAGGTCCGCACGTCGCGGTGGGCGACCACGTCGAGGTCGGCGACCCACTCACCGCCCATGCGACGAAGTTCCCGTTCCGGTCGCAGATCGACGACCTCGTCGGCCCGCTCCCCCACGTGCACCTCCAGGTCACCCCGGCGGCCTGACCGACCGGCGTCAGAGCTCCTTCTCGCCCCACCAGTCCGGGGCTGGTGGGGCGTCACAGGTCCTTCTCGCCCCACCAGTCCGGGTAGGGGTTGTCGTTGAACGGGGCCGTCGAGCGGTAGCCGTGCCGCTCGTAGAGCGGCACGGCGCCGAGCAGCCGTCGCGTGTCGAGGACGGCCCGCGTCGCGCCGAGCTCCCGGGCCCGTTCCTCGAGACGCTCCAGCAGGCGTCCGCCGATCCCCTGCCCGCGGTGGGACGGCGCGACCCACATCCGCTTCACCTCGACGGTGTCGCCGTCGTCCAACAGCTTGACGCAACCGACCCCGACGGCGCGGGCGCCGTCGCGCACGAGCAGCAGGTCGCCGTGCGGCGGCGTGAGCTCGGCCACGTCCGCTGACGTCGTGAGGCTGGCGTCGAAGCCCTCGGGGAACCGCTCGTCGAGCTCGTCGTAGTACGCCTGCAGACACGCGACCGCCTCGGCAGCGTCAGCCGGTGCCGAGGCGATCGTGAGGTCGGGCACGCGTCGGGTCCGGTCAGCCCTCGACGTCGATGATCAGCGCGTCGCCCTGACCACCGCCGCCGCACAGCGCAGCCGCACCGCGACCGCCGCCGCGACGCCGCAGCTCGTTGATCAGCGTCACGGAGATACGGGCACCGGTGCACCCGATCGGGTGGCCGAGCGCGACCGCACCACCGTTGACGTTGACCTTGTCCTCGCTGATGCCGAGGTCCTGCGCACCGGCCATCGCGACCGAGGCGAAGGCCTCGTTCAGCTCGTAGAGGTCGAAGGAGGCGGGGTCGACGTCGAGCTTGCGCGCGGCGTCACGGATGGCGTTGGAGGGCTGCGGCAGCAGGCTCAGCGGCCCGGCGGTCGCACCCCACGCACGGATCGTGGCGAGGACCGGCAGCCCCTGCGCCTGGGCCTTCTCCCGACTCATCAGCACCAGTGCAGCGCCGCCGTCAGAGATCTGCGAGGCGTTGCCCGCGGTGATGGTGCCGTCCTTGGCGAACGCCGGACGCAGGCCGCCGAGCGACTCGGTCGACGTGCCGGGCCGGATCCCCTCGTCGCTGTCCACGACGATCGGGTCACCCTTGCGCTGCGGGACCTCGACCGGCACGACCTCGTCCTCGAACGCGCCGTCCT
>CAYMGL010000089.1:0-9819 GCA_964389945.1 uncultured Actinomycetota bacterium | reverse complement strand
CGGTCGTGGGGACGGTCAACGGGCTGCTGCGCGACCTGCGGCCGCACGCCGAGGGGCTCGTCGACGCGTTCGCGATCCCCGACGACCTCCTGCTCGCACCCATCGCCCTGCGTCGCGAGGGCGAGCACTACGCCGAGGCCCGCGACCGGGTCCGCCGCCCGGTCCAGGAGGTGTGACCCCCGGCGGCTGCGTGGCACGGTCCGGGTGAGCAGGAGGTCCACCGATGGCCGACACGACACAGTGGTTCTGGTGCCTGGAGCACGCCCGCCCCGAACGCGAGGGGGAGGCGTGCGCGCAGGACAAGCGGCTCGGTCCCTACGAGTCCGAGGAGGCCGCGCGCAACTGGAAGCAGCGTCACGAGCAGCGTGAGGAGCGCTGGGAGGAGCAGGAGGAGGCCTGGGCGTCCTGGGGCGCCGACGACGCCGACGCTGCCGACGGCGACTGACGGTCACACCGCATCACCGTCGGCTGGCGAGCGCGTCGCCGCGTGGGGTATCGTCCCCGCCAGTCCCGCCGCCGGGATCCGATTCGTCAACGGGTCACCACCGACCGCCGACGCACCCGGGAACCGCGGGACGTGACTGGGGAGCCGAAGCACACCACCCCTGTGTGCGTGTGCTGACGGTTCCGCCGCGACGCGACGCGGAGCACACGTGTCCTACGAACGATTCCGGGAGCTTGCCCGGCGCGACCTCGACGGCTGGGCCACCGAGGCCGAGCTGGCCGAGCTCGCTGCCGACGAGCAGTTGTGGCAGGACGTGCTCGAGGCGCACCTGCGTCGCGCGGACAAGGCGCTCGGTCGGGTGCGCTCGAACGTGCACGGCCCGGAGCGCCGGCTGGTGCTGGACGACTACGAGGCGGACCGCGACCGGATCGAGGCGAGGCTCGCCCGCCTGCGCGGCGACGAGCCGGAGCCGCGCGTCACCGACGAGCGGGTCCGTCACCCCCAGCTGCAGATGTCGTGGGGCGACGACGACGAGCTGCTCGTGTGGGCGAGCGCCCAGGACGCCGAGCACCTCGATCTCGACGGGGTCCGTGAGCTGCTCGAGCAGGCCGGTGCGCCCAAGCAGGGCTGGCGCGAGCGGGATCCGCTGCCGATCCCGGACGGGACGCACGCGCCGGTGCTGGCCACCGAGCTGTCGAGCGTCCTCGGGTGGCTCGTGTCGATGCAGACGACGGCCGGGCACAAGGGCGTCGGCACGTCGACGACGTGGATGGGCCTGGTCGCCGCCCTCGGCGTGCGCCTGGCCGCGCGCGGCCGGGTCGTGCCCCAGCTGGCCAGCGACCCGCAGCACAGCAAGGGCGGGCGCACCGACGCGCGCGTCCACTGGGCCGCGGGACTCGTCGACCGGACGCAGCTGCGGGAGCTCTCGCGGTCCATGCCGGGCGTCGTCACCGTCGCCCGCCAGCAGCGCGACCCGCTGCTGGTGACGATGTCGGTCCTCCACGCGACCGCCGACGCGATCTGCAGCCAGGCGACCCGCATGGTCGAGGTCCCAGCAGCGCCGAACCGGGCGAACTCGTCGAGCCAGCTCGCCGAGGTCGTCCTCGCGCACCTCGACGGGCGGCCGATCAACGGCCAGACCCGGGACGTCCAGGAGCTGCACAAGTCGCTGCGGCGCTGGGCACGCACGGTCATGGGGGAGCAGCACGTCCGCATCGTGCTGGAGATGGAGGCGCCCGAGGACGCCGAGGGCGCCGCGGACCCCAACGCCGCCTGGGAGCTGTCGGCGCTCGCGTCGATCGGCCGCGGCAACCTGCTGCCGGTCGAGGCGGCGATGTCGCAGGCGAACCAGACCCGTCGCCAGCGCATCCTGCGTGAGCTGGAGCGGCTCGAGCGCACCTACCCGCGGATCAAGCGCGGCAAGGTGCGTGGCGAGGTCGCGCTGAACCAGAACGAGGCCTGGTCGCTGATGAGCGACGAGGGGCGCAAGCTCCTCGACCAGGGCTTCGACGTGCGCGTCCCGCTGCTGCAGAAGCGCAAGGCCAACGTCGGCCTGCGGGTCACCGCGGTCGAGGAGCACCGCATCGAGGACGAGGGCGAGAAGCGCTCGGCCAACGACCTCCACAACGTCACCTGGTCGGTGATGCTCGACGACGTCGAGGTCGATGCCGACGAGATCCGCCGCCTCGCCCAGGAGTCGCGCCCGATGGTGCGCGGCCGCGGGCGCTGGATCGAGGTCGACCACGCGGACCTCGAGGCTGCCAAGGAGGCGCTGGCCGAGCGCGAGCGCCAGGACCAGATGTCCGGCGCCGACATGCTGCGCTACGCGCTGGGGCTCGAGGAGGCACCGTTCGGCGCCGTCTCGATCGCCGGCGACTCGTGGGCCGCGAACCTCCTGCAGTCCGCCGAGGACGCGCCCGACGACCCGCCGACCGAGCTGGACGGCTTCGAGGGCGAGCTGCGCACCTACCAGGCCCACGCCGCGGCCTGGCTCGACTTCCTCGACAGTGCCGGCCTCGGCGGGATCCTCGCGCTCGACATGGGCCTCGGCAAGACCCCGACCATGCTCGCCCACCTCATGGAGGTCCAGGACCGTGGCCCCGCACTGGCCATCGTCCCGCCCGCCGTGCTGGGCAACTGGGCGCGTGAGGCCGGTCGGTTCACGCCGGAGCTCGAGGTCGCCGTCCACCACGGCCAGAACCGGGTCCCGGTCGACGAGATCGCCGTGCTGTCCGACAAGGTCGACCTGGTGCTGACCACCTACGGCACCGCCCTGCGCGACATCGACGGCCTCGAGCAGGTCCGGTGGGGCAAGGTCGTGCTGGACGAGGCGCAGGTCATCAAGAACCACACCTCCGAGACCGCGCAGCAGCTGCGCCGCCTCGACGCCCATGGCCGCGTCGCGCTGACCGGCACGCCGATCGAGAACGGCCTCGGCGACCTCTGGGCCCTGCTGGACTTCACCAACCCGGGCCTGGTCGGCGACCGCAACGGCTTCATCTCGTCGCTGTCGGCGGACCGGTCCAAGGGCACGGGCGGCCCCGAGGAGGCGCTGCGCACGCTCAACGGCGTGCTGGTGTTCCGTCGGACGAAGGCCGAGCCCGCCATCGCGGCGGAGCTGCCGGACCGCATCGACGAGCTCGACCACTGCGTGATGACCAAGGAACAGGTCGGCCTCTACCAGGCGGTCCTCGACGACCTCGTCGAGAAGCAGGCCTCCGACGCCGACGACCGGCAGGGCGCGGTGCTGGCGGCAATCACCAAGCTCAAGCAGATCTGCAACCACCCGGCCGCGTTCACCGGCGACGACGAGCCGCTCAACGGGCGTTCGGGCAAGCTGCTGCGCCTCCACGAGATCCTCGACAACATCTTCGAGATCGGCGAGCGCGCCCTGATCTTCACGCACTTCGCCACGTGGGGCGAGCGCCTGTCGGACCACCTCACCGACAAGTACGGGCGCCAGATCGACTGCTACCACGGCGGGCTGTCGCGCAAGCAGCGCGACGAGATGGTCGAGCGCTTCCAGGCGCTCGACGAGCCCGGCGCCATGGTCCTGTCGCTCAAGGCCGGCGGCACGGGGCTGAACCTCACGGCCGCCAGCCACGTCATCCTCTACGACCGCTGGTGGAACCCGGCCGTCGAGGACCAGGCGCGCGACCGCGTGTGGCGCATCGGGCAGACCCGCACCGTCGTGGCCCACCGCCTGGTCTGCCCGGGGACCGTCGACGAACGCGTCGAGGAGGTCGTCCAGGGCAAGCGCCGCATCGCCGACATGGTGCTGCCGAAGTCGTCGTCGGTCGGCGACCTCGACTCCGACCAGCTGCGCGCCGCGCTCGGCCTGAACGCCGACCAGCTGCTCACCGAGGAGGCCTGACATGGCACGCCGGCGACGTCGCGGCAACAACCGCAAGCGCAACAGCCGCAAGCGTTCCTCACGGGGCGGTCGCGACAAGGGGCAGGCGTTCTGGGGGGACCACAAGCGCCTCCCCGAGCCGATCACGGACGTGAAGGTCGCCGACGAGCCGGCCGCGGTCGTCCACTCGCTGGGGCCGCCGCCGCTGCCCGGGCGTGAGGAGATCGCCAAGCACTACTTCACGGCGGTCTACGACAAGATCACGGCCGTGGCCGGGGCGGTCGCCGGGGCCGCGGGCATCGTCGAGGTCGAGGACCTGTTCGAACGCGTCAGCGACGCGGACTGGGACTCCGACGACGAGCCGGACGACGAGGACGACGACGAGTAGCGCCGACCGCGCGCTGCGCGGGGCACGGCGGCGCCGGGGGCAACACGGGCAGCCATCGGCTGCGAACCCCGGGCATGAACACTTCCTCCTCCCAGCTGTCCACGCCGACCGCTGCCGCCAGTGGCGTGCTGGCTGCCGCCGCCGGTCTCGCCGTGGGGGAGGTGGTGGCCGCGCCGGTGCGCGACTGGCTCTCGCCGGTGGTCGCCATCGGCGACCGCGTGGTCGACGCCGTGCCGCAGCCGGTCAAGCAGTTCGCGATCGACGTGTTCGGCACGGCCGACAAGATCGCGCTGCTCGGCGGGATCGTCGTGCTCCTCGCGGTCTTCGCGGCGGGGATCGGGGTCCTGGCCCGCCGTCGCCGCGGCGCGGCGCTGGTGCTGACGGCCTCGTTCGGTGTGATCGGCGCGCTCGCCGCGCTGGCGGACCCGTCGTTGGGGGCCGTCGCTGCGCTCCCCAGTGTCGTTGCGGGCATCGCGGCCGTGGCCGTGCTCGCCTGGCTGACCCAGCCGGGCCGTCGCGCGGCCGATGGCACGCGGCGCGACGTCCTGCGTGACCTCGGGTTCGTTGCCGTGGGGGCGGCGGTCGTCGGCGGCGGGGGGCGGCTGTTCGCCGGGTACCGCTCGTCGCAGCTCGAGGCGGCACGGGAGTCCACCGGCCTGCCGTCCCCGGTCGAGCCGGTCGCGTTCCCCGAGGGTCAGGACCTCGCGATCGAGGGCCTGACGCCCTACCAGACCCCGAACAGCGACTTCTACCGCATCGACACCCGGCTCGACACGCCGCGGCTGCAGCGCGAGGGCTGGACCCTCCGGGTGACCGGGCAGGTCGACACCGAGCTCGAACTCACCCTCGACGAGCTCGAGGAGCGCTTCGAGGTCATCGAGCGCGCGATCACGCTGACGTGCGTCAGCAACGAGATCGGCGGCGAGCTGGCGGGCAACGCGATCTGGCGCGGTGTCCGGGTCGCCGACGTGCTCGACGCGGCCGGTGTCGATCCCTCTGCGACGCAGCTGGTCGGGCGTGCCTTCGACGACTTCACGGTGGGGTACCCGGTCGAGGCCGCCTTCGACCGCGACGCGATGCTGGTGGTCGGCATGAACGGTGAACCGCTGCCGGCTGCGCACGGCTTCCCGCTGCGCATGGTCGTGCCCGGTCTCTACGGCTACGTGTCGGCGACGAAGTGGCTGACGGAGCTGGAGCTGACGACCTTCGAGGCGTTCGACCAGTACTGGGTCGAGCGTGACTGGGAGCCCGAGGCCCCCATCAAGACCATGTCGCGCATCGACACGCCCAGCAGCCTCCAACGCATCGAGGGCGACACCGTCGCGGTCGCCGGCGTGGCCTGGGCCCAGACCCGGGGGATCTCACGGGTCGAGGTGTCCGTCGACGGTGGTCCGTGGCAGGAGGCCGAGCTCGGGCCTGCGTTCAACGACGTCACGTGGCGCCAGTGGGTCTACCGCTGGGACACGAGCGGTCTCGCCACGGGTCGCCACGAGCTGCGGTGCCGCGCGACCGATGCGACCGGCGAGGTCCAGACCGAGGAACGGCAGCCCCCGTTCCCGGACGGTGCGACCGGTTGGCACTCGGTCGTCGTGCTGGTGTGACCCTTCGCAGCGGAGCCGGGCCCGGATGGGCCGGTTTCGCCGAGCGCACGATCGGGCGATGACAGCACACACGTCTCGTGGCCGACACGAACTAGTCCCGAGTGCGAGCTACGACGCCTGTCGTACACGGGGCACGCGCTCCTCCGACTTCCCCGCCCCTCCCAAACCCCCGACTCCACCTGGAGCTCCAAGCATGATGAACACGATTCGCAAGCGCGCTGCGCTGTTCGGCTCGGCCGCCGTCCTCTCGCTGGCCCTCGCCGCCTGCAGCTCGGCCGCCGACACGACCGACGACGCAGCGTCCGACACCGAGACCACCGAGGAAGCGGCGGAGGACATGGCAGAGGACGAGATGGCCGAGGACGAGATGGAGGAGGACATGGAGTCCGCCCTCACGCTCGAGCCGGTCGGTGAGGCCTGCGCCGCAGTCCCCGCCGACGGTGAGGGCTCGTCCGAGGGCATGGCCGACGACCCCGTCGCCACCGCCGCCTCGAACAACCCGCTGCTGTCCACGCTCGTCACCGCCGTCGGTGAGGCCGGCCTGGGCGACACGCTGAACGGTCTCGAGGGCGCCACCGTCTTCGCGCCGGTCAACGACGCCTTCGGCGCCTTCACCGAGGAGGAGCTCAACGAGCTGCTCGCCGACACCGAGGCGCTGACCAACGTCCTCACGCTCCACGTCGTCCCCGAGAACCTCACCCTCGAGGACCTCGAGGCGGCCGGCACGGTCACCACCGTGCAGGGTGCTGAGCTGTCGCTCGACTTCTCGGGTGGCGAGCTGCCGACCGTCTCCGCGTCCAACGACGCCGGCGTGGTCTGCGGCAACGTCCAGACCGCGAACGCGACCGTCCACCTCATCGACGCCGTCCTGCTCCCGAGCAGCTGACACGTCGCGACGAGAGAACGGGCCACCCCCAGTGGGTGGCCCGTTCCCGTGTGTGTGTGTCGGGTCAGGCCGGTGCACCGCCGTCGTCCGCCGTCACGCGGATCTCGGTCGCCTTGACCGCGGCGTGCACGGCCGTGCCGGGCTGCAGCCCGAGCGCCGCTGCCGCCTCGGGCGTGACCTCGGCCGTGACGGGCACGGGATCGTCCAGCAGGACGCGGACGCGGTCGCCGGTGCGCTCGACCCGTTGCACCACGGTCGGCCAGACGTTGCGCGGACTCCCGCCGGGCGGGTGCGCGTGCAGCGCGATGGCACGCGGGGGCACGGCCAGCAGCACCGGCCCGTGGGCCCCGCGGTCGGCCACGGTGAACCGGTGCCCGGCCGTCGTCACGGTGCCGTCGTCGGCCTCGCCGCGCAGGAGGTTGGTACCGACGAGGTCGGCGACATACGGCGTGGCGGGACGCAGACGGACCTCCTCGACCGGTCCGACCTGGCTGGTGCGGCCGTCCTCGACGACGTGCACGACGTCGCCGAGGAGGAACGCCTCGGTGGGGTCGTGGGTGACCAGGACGCGGGGCCCGGCCACGTCCTCGAGCACGTCACCGAGCACGTGGCGCAGGCGGGCCCGCCCGCTGACGTCGAGCGCCGAGAAGGGCTCGTCCAGCAGGAGGCAGGCCGGATCGGTCGCCAGGGCTCGCGCGAGTGCGACCCGTTGCGCCTGGCCACCGGAGAGCTCGGCCGGCCGGCGGTCGGCGAGCCCGGTCGCGCCCAGCCGTTCCAGCCACGTCGCGGCGATCGCGGCTGCGTCCGCTCGGCTGCGTCCGCGTGCGCGGGGTCCGAAGGCGACGTTCTCGGTCACCGTGAGGTGGTCGAACAGGAGCCCGCCCTGGAAGACGACGCCCAGGCCGCGGTCGGCGGTCGGGACCCTGATGCCGCGTTCCGGTTCGTCCAGCACGACCTCGCCGAGTGCCACGCGACCCCGCTCCAGGGGCAGCAGCCCGGCCAGCGCCTGCAGCAGCGTCGACTTGCCGGCCCCGTTTGGGCCGAGCACGACGGTGGTCGCGCCCGCCGGTGCGTCGAGGGTGAGGTCCAGCCGGAGGTCGCCGCGGTGGACCACGACGTCGGCGTGCAGCCCGGCCCTCATGCTCGCCACCAGTGGTCGCGCAGCCCGACGACGACGGCGAGGCTCACGACGACGAGGACGAGGCTGAGCGCCACGGCGAGGTCACGGTCGCCCTCGAGCGCGACGAAGACGGCCAGCGGCAGGGTCCGCGTGCGCCCCTGGAGGCTGCCCGCGAACGTGATGGTCGCGCCGAACTCGCCGAGCGCGCGGGCCCACGTCAGCGCGAGCCCGGCGACGAGCGAGCTGCGCACCGCCGGCAGGGTCACGCGTCGCAGGACGGTCCACGGCCGCGCGCCCAGCGACGCGGCCGCGCCCTCGTAGCGCTCGTCGAGGCCGCGCAGCGCGCCCTCGACGGTGATCACCAGGAACGGCATCGCCACGAACGTCATGGCGACGACGGCCCCGACGGTCGAGAACGGCAGCACGATCCCCGTCGCACGCTCGAGGGGTCCGCCGAGCAGCCCCTGGCGGCCGAGCACCGACAGCAGGGCCGTGCCGGCGACGACCGGGGGCAGCACCAGCGGCAGGAGCACGAAGCCGCGCAGGACGCTGCGGCCGGGCACGTCGACGCGGGCGAGCAGCAGCGCGAGCGGGAGCCCGAGGGCGGCCGCGAGCAGGGTCGCGGCCACCGAGGTCACGACGGAGAGCCGCAGCGCGTCGAGTGCGGTCTCGCTGGTCAGCACCATCGGCAGGCGCGACCACGGCACGTCGGCGAGGAGACCGATGACCGGCAGGACCACGACGGCGGCCGCGACGACCGCGACTGCGACCAGCGGTCGGGGCGGTGCGACCCCGCGCCTCATGGTGCCTCCTCCACGACCCCGAACCCGTGCTCCCGGAGGATGGCCGCGCCGGCGGGGGAGCGCAGGAACGCGACCACGTCGTCCGCGGCCGGCGGCGCGTCGGGCGTCGTGGCGACGAACAGCGTGGTGCTCCCGCCCGGCAGCGGGGTGCCGGTCACGGCGCCGTCCGCGGCAGCGACATCGGTGGCGTAGACGACGCCGACGTCGAGCTCACCCTGCGCCAGCCGCCCGAGCAGGGTCCGGACGTCGCCGTCCTCGGTGTCGGGGGCCGGTGTGATCCCGGCCTCGTCGAGTGCATCCCGTGCTGCGCGGCCGCAGGGGACCTGCGGGGCGCAGAGGCCCACGAGCAGCGCGGGATCGGCCAGGTCCGCCGCCGTGCGGGTCGGCCCGTCCGTGGGCCAGGCGACGACGAGGTCGTTGGTGGCGAACGGTCGCGGGTCGGTCACGGCATCGGCGTCGGCGGCCCGGGCCATCGACACCGCGTCCGCCGTGGCCAGCACGTCCACCGGGGCGCCGCGCAGGACCTGCTCGACGAGCGTGGAGCTCCCGCCGACGTTGAGGTCGATCGCGAGGCCCGGCGTCGCCGCCTCCATCGCCGCGACCACCTCGGCGACGGCGTCGCCGAGGGACGCCGCCGCCGAGACCGTGACGTCGGCGTCGTCGGCCACGCCGCACGCGGTGAGCACGAGCGCGAGGGGCAGCGCGAGGGCGAGGCGCCGCAGTCGGCTCCGTACGCTTCGACGTGACCACGCCGTCCGTCGAGCTCGGGGAGCACCATGGCCGTCCGCGTCGTCGTGCACGGGCGGGTCCAGGGTGTGTTCTTCCGTGCCTCGACGCGGAACCTGGCCCAACGGCTGGGGGTGACGGGCTGGGTGCGCAACGACCCCGGCGGCACGGTGACGGCGCACCTCGAGGGTGACCGTGCCGACGAGGTCGTCGCGTGGATCCGTGACGGCGGGCCGCAGGACGCCAGCGTCACCTCGGTGGACACGGCGGACGTGGCGGACGAGGGGCACGGCCAGTTCCGCGTCCGCCACTGACCTCACGCGGCGTACAGCTCGACGAACCGTCGCAGGATCGTCGGCGGGTGCTCGACCACGATCGTGCGCGACCGGGCCAGGACGGCCTCGGCCTCGTCGGCGGGGAAGTACCCGGCGTGCTTGTAGACCTCGATGCGCGTCTCGATGCCCGCGACGTCCAGCTCGGGGTGGAACTGGGTCGCGT
>CAYMGL010000088.1:0-9868 GCA_964389945.1 uncultured Actinomycetota bacterium | reverse complement strand
CCGACGAGGGCGCCGAGTTCGACACGGTCGTCGAGATCGACGCCAGCGAGATCGCACCGACCGTGACCTGGGGCACCACCCCGGCGCAGTCGATCGCGATCGGCGAACCCGTCCCGACGCCGGCCGACGCGCCCGACGAGCAGGTCGCCAAGCAGTACGAGCGGGCGCTGTCGTACATGGGGCTGGAGGGCGGCGAGGACCTGCGCGACATCGAGGTCGACGTCGTCTTCATCGGCTCGTGCACCAACGGGCGGCTGAGCGACCTCCAGGAGGTCGCGTCGATGGTCAGGGGCCAGCGCGTGGCCGACGGCGTCCGCGCGATGGTCGTGCCCGGGTCCGGCCTCGTGAAGGAGGCCGCCGAGGCCGACGGCACCGCCGAGGTGCTCCGCGAGGCCGGCTTCGAGTGGCGCGAGCCGGGCTGCTCGATGTGCCTCGGGATGAACCCCGACCAGCTCGCCCCGGGCCAGCGGGCCGCCTCGACCTCCAACCGCAACTTCGAGGGGCGCCAGGGCTACCGCGGCCGCACGCACCTCGTGTCGCCCGCCATGGCGGCCGGTGCGGCCCTGACCGGTCGCTTCGTGGACGCCCGCACGCTCGAAGGAGCACGCTGATGGAACCGGTCGAGACGATCACCGGGACGCTCTGCCCGATCGACGCCAACGACGTCGACACCGACCAGATCATCCCCAAGCAGTTCCTCAAGCGGATCGAGCGGACCGGGTTCGGCCCGTTCGCCTTCCACGAGTGGCGCACGCTCGAGGACGGCGAGACGCCGGACCCCGACTTCGCGATGAACAAGCCGGAGCACCAGGGCGCGCGCATCCTGCTGACGGGTGAGAACTTCGGCTGCGGCTCGTCGCGCGAGCACGCTCCGTGGGCGCTGGAGGACGCCGGCTTCGACGCGATCATCGCGCCGAGCTTCGCCGACATCTTCCGCAACAACTGTGCGAAGGTCGGGCTCGTCACGGTGGCGCTGCCCGGCGAGGTCGTGCGCACGCTGTTCCAGCGTGTCGCCGAGGACCCGTCGCTCGAGCTGACCGTCGACCTCGGGACCATGACGGTGACCGGGGACGGGATCGAGGAGCCCTTCGAGCTGTCCGAGCACGTGCGGCACAACCTGCGCAACGGGCTCGACGACATCGCGTTGACGCTTCAGTCGGCCGAGCTGATTGCCGAGTACGAGGGGGAGCGGCCGGGCTACCGGCCCAGCCTGCAGACCACCTGAGGAGCCCCCGCGTGGACGGATCGGGACCGCGGTTCGTCGACGCGCCCTTCGACCCGCCCGCTGCCGCCTGGTCTGCACCCCCGCCCGTGCGGCGGCCCTCCCCGCCGCCGCGGCGTTCGCCGTTGACGCGGGTGCTGCGCTGGTGGCCGCTCGCGTTGCTCGTCGCAGTCCTGACCCTCGTGGCAGGGGTGCTGCTGCGCTTCGGTGACGCCTCCGCGCCGCTGCTGCCGCGCGACGCCTCGGTCGAGGTGCTCTACCTCGCCGAGGAGGGAGAGATCGTCGAGGTCGGCTTCACGCGTGACGCTGCGGCGAGCGCGGACCGCGTCCTGCACGACGAGCTGTGGGCCGAGTGGTCGTCGATGATCCCGCCCTACTGGTCCCGTCGCGTCGCACGCTTCGAGATCGCGTCCGACGGCCCGGGCGGCATCGCTGCCGCGGTGCAGCGACTGGACGACGCAGGGGACCGCTGGCTGCTGTCGGTCGACCCCGTCGACGCGGTGGAACGACGCGAGGACTACGTCCACACCCTCGTGCACGAGCTGGCCCACATCGTCACCCTCGGTGCGGGCCGTGTCGAGGTGGACCCGCGGCCCGCAGCCACGCTGGTCGAGCAGGCCGAGCGGTGCGACGGCGCGCCCCCGGTCGTGGAGGGGTGCGCGGCCGCCGGGTCCGTGCTCGCGGCGTTCAGCGAGGCGTTCTGGGATCTCGACGAGGTCGGTGGCGCCGACGGTGTGGCCACGATCGGGGACCGCGAGGACGCGACGATCGAGCGCTACCTCGCGGCCCGGGACCGGTACGTCTCCGCCTACGCCGCGAGCGGCCCGGGCGAGGACATCGCCGAGACGTTCACCGCGATGGCGCTCGACATCCCGCAGGCCCCCGGCAGCGTCGCTGCAGCCAAGGTCGACCTCCTGCGCGCCGACCCCGAGCTGTTCGCGCTCGCCGACCGCATCCGCGCCACGCTGCGCGACCGCTGACGGCGAGGCACTGGTCGCTCAGCCCTCGACGGTCACGGGGCTGTCGGTGGCCTCGACCGTCGCGCCGGTGACGACGCCGTCGGTGATCGTGACCGTGATGCGACCGACGACGTAGTCCTCGGTGAGCATCATCTGCTCGCCGTCACGGGCGCCGACGCGGTACGGCCGGCCGTCGACCTCGGCCTGCTGCTCGGCCTCCGCCTCGGTGAGGCCGATGTAGGCGTCGGCCACCGCCTCGGCCTCGGCCTGCGACACCGAGCCGTCGTGCTCGGCGTCCTCGTCGGCGGGCATGGAGGTCTCGTCGCTCATGTCGTCCTCGTCGGTGGTGTCGTCGGCCGGGGCCTCGGCCGGCTCGTCGCCGCCCGTCGCGACGTCGGACTCGACGCCACCGCCGCAGGCGGCCAGCCCGACGGCGAGCGCGGTGGCGGTGAGGAGGTGTGGGAGGGTTCGCATGGTGGAGGTGCTCCTTCGTGCACGTCGGTGGACCTTGCTGCCCTTCCGACGCCGGGTCGACTGGTGGCGTTCCACGGCGGCGTCGTGACGGGCGCGGTGCGCACGGGTCAGGGACGCGCCGGCACCGCACCGTCCACCAGCCACGCGACGGCCGCATCCATGAGTGCGGAGGTGGTCGGCACGAACGCGGCGTCGACGTCGTCGGCAGCCAGCGCGAGCTCGATCTCGGTGCAGCCGGCGATCACGGCCCCGGCGCCCGCCGCCACCAGGTCGTCGGCCGCTTCGCGCATGGTGGCGCGGCAGGGCTCGGTCACCTCGCCGCGCACGAGTTCGTCGTAGATGTGGTCGTGCACCCGCTGGCGCAGGGGCGCGTCCGGCACGAGCACGTCCAGGCCGTGCGCGGCCAGCCGGTCGCGGACGCCCGCCTCCTCCATCGTGAAGCGGGTCCCCAGCAGTCCGACGCGGTCGGCGTCGGCCGCGCGGCACACGGCGGCGGTCGCGTCGGCGACGTGGAGCAGCGGCACGTCGGTCGCGGCCTCGATCGCCGGGGCCACGCGGTGCATGGTGTTGGTGAGCAGCACCAGCGCGTCCGCGCCGGCCTCCTCGAGGCGTCGGGCCGCGTCCGCGAGCATCGTGCCTGCGCCGTCCCAGTCACCCGCCGCCTGGAGGTCGCCGACGACGCCGAAGTCAGCCGACCAGAGCAGGAGCTCCGGGGTGGTCCGGCCCCCGACCGCGGCGTTCACCCGTTGGTTGAGCAGGCGGTAGGCCTCGGCCGTCGAGGGCCAGGCCATCCCACCGAGCAGGCCGAGGGTGCGGGTCACGGGGCGTCCAGTCGTCGCAGGGGCACGAGCAGTTCGGCGCGCGACGGCCCGCCGTGCTGGCCGCGGTGGCGGCCGCCGTGCGGATCGACGCGTTCGTGCACGAGCGTGCCACGTCGCGCCACCACCACGAGGTCGCCGACGTGCCGGCGGGCCGCCGCGGACGGCTCGGGGCCGAACAGCGGCAGTGCGGTGTCGCGGTCGAGCACGAGGACGCGGTCGCCGAGCGCGCTGCGCCAGCGGGCCGCCACCGCGCCTGCGTCGGCGTCCGGTTCCAGTGCGAGGTGCCGCACGCGCGGCTCGCCCGCCAGGACGCGGACGCCGTCGAGCAGGTCGGGGTGGTCGGCCAACTCGACCACGTCATCGTCCTCGATGGTGAGCATCCCGTGGTCGGAGGTCACGAGCACCGTGACGTCGGCCGGCAGCTGCCGTCGGAGCCGGGCCAGTGCGTCGTCGACGTCGGTGACCGCATCGCACCACTCGGCCGAGCAGGCGCCGTGGACGTGCCCGGCCCAGTCCACGACCGGATGGTGGCAGTACGCGAGTGCTGGGCCGTCGTCCGAGGTCACGGCCTCGACCGCGAGGTCGAGCGTGGTGTCGAGGCCGCGGGCCGTGCGCCGCTCGCCACCCCGCAGGGCCGCACGGGTGAGCCCGGAGTCGGGGAACTCGTCGTCGACCACCACCGTCACCGCGATGCCGGCGGCCGCTGCCCGTTCGAACGCCGTCGGCGTGGGCTGCAGCGCCTCCGGCACGACCTCCTGCCGTGCGTCGTAGCCACCTCCCCGCAGACCGATGCGCCAACCGAGCCCGTTCAGCGGCTGGTCGTGCCCGGGCAGCGGGAACGTGTAGCCCACCAGCCCGTGCCGGGAGGGCGGCAGGCCCGTGCCGATCGACGCGATGCTGGCGACGGTCGTGGACGGGAAGACCGCGTCGACGTCCTCGCCGGGGAGGCGCCGCAGCGTCGGCGCGACGTCCGGCACCCGTGCCAGCTGCCGCGACCCGAGTCCGTCGACGACGAGCACCACGACGCGCCGGGACGCCAGCTCCGCGGCCACGTCAGGGACCGTCTCGGCATCCAGCAGCCGCGCGGTGATCGCCGGGACGAGGTCGGCGAGGCTGCGCCGGCCGTACCGGGGCGCCACGACCGCTGCCGGGTCGTCCGGCACCTCGAGGTCCACGGGGCTCGGGGGCAGGGCGCCCGACACGTCAGTACCCGAGGTCGGGATCGACCAGGCCGAGCAGCGGGTCGCCCGCGATGCGACGACGCACGTTCTCGCGGACCCTCGTGGCCAGCAGCGGGCGCCCCATCGCCTTCGTGTTGGCGGTGTGCGGCGTCACGAGCACGCCGTCGAGGGTCCACAGCGGGTGGTCGTGGGGCAGCGGCTCCGGGTCGGTGACGTCGAGGCCGGCCGCGCGCAGCGAGCCGTCGCGCAGGGCTGCGACGAGGGCGTCGGTGTCGACGTGCTGGCCACGCGCGACGTTGACGAGGACGGCGTGGTCGGGGAGGGCGGCGAGGAGTTCGGCGTCGACGACCCCTTCGGTCTCCGGCGTCAGGGCGAGGGCGAGGACGAGGGCGTCGGACCTGGCGGCGACCTCCAGGAGCTCGTCGGGACCGACCACCTCCTCGGCGCCGGCGAGCGGACGGGGGTGCCGGGTCACGACCGTGACGTGGCAGCCGAACCCGCCGAGCAGCCGCAGGAAGGAGGACGTGATCGCGCCGCCGCCCAGGACCGTGACCCGCGCGCCGAGCAGGTTCGTGCCGTGGTCGGTCGTCCACGTCCCGGCGCGTGCGTACTGCTGCAGGTCGCGGCAGCAGGCGAGCAGGAGCGCGAGGGCCATCTCCGCGACCGGTTCGGCGTAGACACCCTTCCCGCAGGTCCAGACCCGGTCGCCGTCGAGGACGTCGAGGAACGGGTCGATCCCGGCGAACGGCAGCTGCACCCACGGCAGGTCGGGTCGGGTGCGCAGCACGTCGGCGAGTCCGTCGGCGTCGTACGGGTCGGCCCAGACGACCCCGTCGGCGTCGGACAGGTCACCTGTCTCGCCACCGCCCTCACGCACGGCATCCGCCAGCCATGGGGCGCGACCCTCGGGCAGCACGGCGATCCGCACGGGCGCTCCTCTCGTCGTCGAGGAACCTACAGGTAGCGTCGGCGCCTCCCGCCTGACGGAGGGGTGGTGCAGGACAGCCCGATCGGAGTCTTCGACTCCGGGCTCGGTGGGCTCACGGTCATCCAGGCACTCGACGACCTGCTGCCCCACGAGGACCTGCTCTACCTCGGTGACACGGCCCGCTACCCGTACGGCCCCCGGCCCGCCGAGCAGCTGCGCGCGTTCTCGCTGGAGCTCGGGTGGTGGCTCGTCGACGAGGGGGTGAAGATGGTGGTCGTCGCCTGCAACTCGGCGACGGCGGCCGCGCTGTCGACGCTCCGGGCGACGTTGCCGGTCCCGGTGATCGGGGTCGTCGAACCGGGCATCCGTGCCGCGGTGAGCGCCACGCAGACCGGTGACGTCGCCGTGATCGGCACGGAGATGACCGTCCGGTCGCGCGTCTACGACCACGTGGCGGCGGAACTGGGGACGGGGCTGCGCCTGCGCTCACGCGCCTGTCCGTCCTTCGTCGAGCTGGTCGAGTCGGGTGTGACGACCGGACCCCGTGCGCGCGAGGCCGTCCGCAGCGAGCTGGCCGGGCTCGTCGACGAGGTGGACACGCTCGTGCTCGGGTGCACGCACTTCCCCCTGCTCGGGCGCACGCTCTCCGAGGTCGTCGGGCGACGGGTCACGCTCGTGTCGTCGGCGGACGAGACCGCGTTCGAGGTGCGTGACCTGTTGCAGCGCACCGGACTCGCCCGCACGGGAACACTGCAGGGCGCTCGTCGGTTTGTCACCTCGGGAGATCCCGCCCGCTTCGCCGAGCTCGGCGAGCGCTTCCTCGGCTGGCCGCTCGGCCGCGTCGAGCGGTGGACCCCCGACGATGCCGCCAGTGACGTCACGAGGAGCGACCGATGACCCTGCGCCCGGCTGCAGCCCTGCTCACGCTGGCCCTGGCCGCAGCCGCCTGCACGGGCGCCGGGTCACCCGACCTCGCCGACGGGACGGACACCGTCGAGGAGGCGAGCACCACGACGGACGGGGCCGCCGCACCGGAGGAGGCACCCGATGCGGCCTCGGTCGGGGCGGGCGGCGGCGAGTCGCCGGCGCCGACGGTGGAGGCGCTGTGGTGGACCGCCACCACGGTCGAGGGCGGCGAGCTCTTCGATGCCGCGGAGCTGCAGGGCAGCAAGGTCGTGCTCTGGATGTGGGCCCCGTGGTGCTCGGTCTGCAACCGCGAGGCACCGGACGTCGCCCGGGCACTCGCGGACCTGCCGGACGACGTGACGGTGATCGGTGTCGCGGGCCGCGACGACGTCGCGCCGATGCGGGACTTCATCGCCGAGCACGGGCTGGAGGACATGACGCACGTGGTCGATGCCAACGGCGCCGTCTGGGCGTCGTACGGGATCAGCTACCAGCCTGCGTGGGTCTTCATCGACGGCGAGGGCAACGCGTCCGTCGCCGCCGGGGCGCTCGGGTACGACGGGCTCTTCGCCGGCCTCGACGAGGTCTTCGGGACCTGAGGCGTCAGACGGCGCCCGACGCCATCCACTCGAACATCGGCAGGTTGCGCAGCACCAGCCACACGGGGAACACCACCGACAGCGCCACGGCCAGTCGCACGGGGACCCGCGGCGGGTGGGGCCGGCGGCCACGCTCGTGCCGCCACCAGGCCACGAGGCCCCACAGCAGCATCGGCACGAGCGCGACGAACAGCAGGTTGTGGTCCATCGCCAGCGCGACGTCCCCCCGGGTGAGGGCCCGCGTGGCGCGCAGGGCCCCGCAACCCGGGCAGTCGAGGCCACCGGTCGCCCACTTGAACGGGCACAGGCCGAGGGCGCCGGGCTCGTTGGGGTCGATGACGTTGACCACGGCGCACACGCCGAGCGCGGCGGCCGCGGCGAGCGCGGGCCGCGTGGGTCGACCACCGATGCGGTCGACCGCCAGCGGGGCGGGCGCGGTCGTCATCAGAAGTTCTGGAGCTCGCTGAAGCCCGAGGTGCCGGCGACCACGGCGATGAAGACGAAGTACAGGGCGAACAGCGCGACGGCGATGCCCGCGCTCCACAGCGTCCACTTCTTGGCGCTGGAGGCGTACTGGTTCGCCGCGGCGAGGTCGCCGGCCTTCACCGCCTGCTCCGCACGGCCCGCGTTCAGCACGCCGATCACACCGAGGACGTTGCAGCAGAAGATCGTCGCGACGATCGACTGCCACGTCCAGGTGTCCGGACCGCTCGAGGCCGTCGACGTCGCCGCGCCCGGTGGCCCACCGGCAGCTGCCTGCGGGGTCGCGTCGGCGGTGTGCTCGGTCCAGGCCGTGCCGTCCCAGTAGCGCTGGCGGTTGGCGTCCTGCGGGTCGGGGTACCAGCCGGCCGGGGGCGTCTCGCTCACAACGGTCTCCACGCGTTCGAGGTCGTCCGGAGCCTAGGTCAGCCGTCGACACCGCGTCGGGATCCTGTCACGCCCGGGACAGCGCGACCCGGCGGTCAGCCGCGGGGCAGGGCGGCCCGCACGGGCCCCGGCAACCGGTCGTGGAGGTGCCCGGGCAGACCGGTGACCTCCCCGGTGCTGATCCACCACAGGACGACGGCGTCGCCCCACCAGTCGGGGAGGCCGCCCGCCCACTCGAGCAGCTCGCGTGCGTCCTCGACGTGCCCGTCGCACCAGCCGTCGAGGCCGATCTCCAGCGCGCACTCGCGGCACAGGGCGCGCCACGCGACGGGGCCGCAGGTGGGCAGCAGGCGGGGCCGTCGTCCGCAGCGGTCGCACTGCCCGGCGTCGACCGCGCGGGGGCCCGCGTCCGCACGTCCCAGCCACGGTGCGGCCGACGACAACGCCGACCGCAGCTGGCTGCGGTCGGCGCGGTCCAGTGGCTCCGCAGCCACGTCAGGTCTTGAGCACGGTCGTGTCGCCGAACTCGTCGTGCCAGCCGCGGTTCGCGTCGCTGCTCGAGATCGTCACGGCGATGGCGATGGCCGCCGCGAGGCCGGCCAGCCCACCGATCACCGGCACGATCTGGAACGCCAGCCACACGTTCCGCTTCAGCGACTGCTCGATCGTCGGGTTGCCACCATCGGGCCCGACGACCTTCAGCCCGAGCAGCTGCTTGCCCGGCGTGGCGCCGCTGTTGGACTCGAGCAGGGCGAAGTAGCCGAGGCTGATCGCAGCGCCGATGAGCGACGTGAGGAAGAGGCCGTCACCGGGCAGGATGAACCCGATCACGAACGAGATGATCGCCGTGATGATGCCGTCGATGAAGCGCGCCCCGAAGCGCACGCCGACACTGGCGCCGCGGGTCCCGGCCGACGTGCCACCCGCGGGCGGCGGGGGAGCGGGGCTCGGGGGCGGTGGTGGCGGCGTCGACGACTCGTCGCCGCTGTCGCTCGGCCACGATGGATCGTTGGTGCTCATGCTCGCTCCCGGGTGGGCGGACGGGTCGGGAGACGACCGTAGTCAGGTCCTACGCTGCCACGGGCGATCGCAGACCAACGCCGCGCCCACGACCCCTCACTCCGTCCCCGCAACGTCCCAGGAGCGCCAGTGACCACGCACCGCCTCGCAGTCCTCGCAGGTGACGGCATCGGACCCGAGGTCACCGCCGAGGCATGCAAGGTCCTCGACGCCGTGGCGGAGGTCGAGGGCTTCTCGACCGAACGCACCGACTACGACCTCGGTGGCCGTCGCTACCTCGAGAGCGGCGAGGTGCTCGACGACGCGACGCTCGAGGAGCTGCGGGCCTACGACGCGATCGTGCTCGGCGCCGTCGGGACGCCCCACGTGCCCCCGGGCGTGCTGGAGAAGGGGCTGCTGCTGCGCCTGCGCTTCGCGCTGGACCAGTACGTCAACCTTCGCCCGGTGAAGCTGCTGCCCGGTGTCACCTCGCCGGTGGCGGGCCTGACGCCGGAGCGCTGTGACCTGGTCATCGTGCGCGAGAACACGGAGTCGGTGTACGCCGGCGCCGGCGGCACGGTCCACGCCGGGACGGACGCCGAGGTCGCGACCCAGACGTCGCTGAACACCCACCACGGCGTCGAGCGGGTGCTGCGGTACGCCTTCGAGACCGCACAGCGCCGCGACGGTCGGCTGACGCTGGTGCACAAGACCAACGTGCTCACCCATGCCGGTGGCCTGTGGATGCGGGTCTTCGAGGAGCTCGGGGACGCCGAGTTCGGCGACGTGGCGCGCGACTACGTCCACGTCGATGCGATGTGCCTCTACCTCGTCACGCAGCCCGAGCGCTTCGACACGGTCGTCACCGAGAACCTGTTCTGCGACATCATGACCGACCTCGCCCCTGCGGTG
>CAYMGL010000087.1:0-9881 GCA_964389945.1 uncultured Actinomycetota bacterium | reverse complement strand
TGGTGGTCACGGTACGTCGACCGATCAGTGTCAACGCCTGTCCGGACGTTCGCCGCCACCACGCAGTGCAAACAGTGCAAAGGGCGTCGGCTGCACGGCCTGGTCGCTGCTGGTTCGCTCGTCGGCGACGACGAGGAGGCGACCGTGCACGCGTGGGCCAGTCTGCTGGCGAGCGCCACGGACGCCGGCGAGGAGCTCGAGGACATCGCCGAGACCGCGTCCGGCCTCTACGACGGCTTCGTCGGGGCCCTGCCGCGGCTCGGCGTGGCGCTGGCCATCGTCCTCGTCGGCGTGCTGGTCGCCCGGGGGGCCCGGTGGGTGCTGCGCCGTCGCTTCGTGCGCAGCCGCTCCCCCAGCTTCGCGCAGGTCATGAGCAGGGTCGGCGGCGTGGTCGTGGTGGTGCTGGCCGTGCTCGTGGCGATCACGGTGACGTTCCCCAGCGTCAAGCCCGTCGACGTCCTCGCGTCACTGGGCTTCTTCTCGATCGCGATCGGCTTCGCGTTCCAGGACATCCTCGAGAACTCGCTCGCCGGGATCCTGCTGCTGTTCCGCCAGCCGTTCGTGGGCGGCGACCAGATCGACCTCGAGGGGCAGCGCGGCACCGTCGAGGGCATCACGATCCGCGAGACCCGGCTGCGCACCTTCGACGGCGAGCTCCTCATCGTCCCCAACGCCGAGGTCTACAAGAACCGCATCCTCGTCCAGACCGCGTACCCGGAGAAGCGTTGGTCCTTCGTGGTCGGCGTGAGCTACGACGACGACCTCGACACGGCGCGCAACGCAGCGATCGAGGCCGTCAACTCGGTCCCCGAGGTGCTGGCGACGCCGCCGCCGAGGGCGCTCCTGGTCGAGCTCGGTGCCTCCACGGTCAACATCGAGGTCCAGTTCTGGACCGGGTCCCGCCAGGGCGACGGCCTCGCGACGCGCGACAACGTGATCGACGCCGTCAAGGCCGCCATGGACGAGGCGGAGGTCTCGATGCCGTCCGACATCGTGGAGCTCGCCGCGACCCGGTCGTTCGCCGCCGCCCTGCGCGCGGGTGACCGCGAGGGCTGAGTCACCCGACGACCTCGGCGACCTGCCGGGCGATCTCGCCCTCCTCGTCGGTCGGCACCACGAGCACGGCCGGGCCGGTGCCCGCGTCGATGCGGACCTCGCCGTCCACGGCCTCGTTGGCCGCCTGGTCGACCGCGACACCCAGCAGCGCCAGTCCGTCGCAGACACGCTGCCGGACCAGCGCCGAGTGCTCACCGATGCCGGCGGTGAACACCAGCCCGTCGAGGCCGCCCATGCCCGCCGCGTAGGCGGCGACGTAACCGACGAGCCGGTGCACCATCACGTCCAGGGCCAGCTGCGCGTCGTCGTCACCGCCCGCGGCCCGCTCCTCGACGTCGCGCAGGTCGTTGCTCCCGGCCAGGCCGAGCAGGCCGGAGCGCCGGTTCAGCGCCGTCTCGACCTCGTCGAGCGCCAGCCCCTCCTCGCGCACCAGGTGGAAGACCACGGTGGGGTCCACGTCACCGGACCGCGTCCCCATCACCAGCCCGGCGAGGGGCCCGAAGCCCATCGAGGTGTCCACGCTGCGGCCGCCGTCGACCGCGCACACGCTCTGGCCGTTGCCGAGGTGGGCCGTCACCAGCCGCAGCTCCTGCTCCGGACGACCGAGGACCTCGGCCGCGCGCCGGGCCACGTAGGCGTGGCTGATGCCGTGGAAGCCGTAGCGTCGCACCCCGTAGTCCCGCGCCCACGCCGCCGGCACCGCGTAGCGGTGGGCGGCGGGTGGCAGCGTCGCGTGGAACGCCGTGTCGAAGACCGCGACGTGCGGCACGTCGCCGAACGCGGCACGGGCGGCACGGATCCCTGCGAGGTTGGCCGGGTTGTGCAGCGGCGCGAGTGGCACGACCGCCTCGATCGCGGCGAGCGCGTCGTCGTCGAGCAGGGTCGGCGCGGTCAGGGCGGGGCCACCGTGCACCACGCGGTGCCCGACTGCCTCGGGGGGCGGCAGGTCGTGCTCCTCGACCGTGGTCAGCACGCGCTGGACCGCCTCGTCGTGGTCGGTCGGGGCGTCGGCGGCGTCCTCGCCGATCCGCTCGATCGTGCGGTCGAACGCGACCTCGCCGCCGACCTCGAGGTACCGCGCCTTCAGGCTCGACGACCCCGCGTTCAGCACCAGCACCCTCACGACTGCTCCTCCTGCTGGGCCTGGATCGCCGTGATCGCGATCGTGTTGACCACGTCGGGCACCAGACAGCCGCGCGAGAGGTCGTTGACCGGGGCGTTGAGGCCCTGGAGCACGGGCCCGATCGCGATCGCGGACGCCGACCGCTGGACGGCCTTGTAGGTCGTGTTGCCCGACTCGAGGTCGGGGAACACGAAGACGGTGGCGCGCCCCGCGACCGGCGAGTCGGGCGCCTTCTTGGACGCGGTCGACGGGTCGATCGCCGCGTCGTACTGCAGCGGGCCGTCCAGGACGAGGTCCGGTGCCCGCTCCCTCGCCAGCTCGGTCGCCTCCACGACCTTGTCGACGTCCGTGCCCGAGCCGCTGCTGCCGGTCGAGTACGAGAGCATCGCGACGCGGGGCTCGATCCCGAACTGCCGGGCCGTGCCCGCCGACGCGATGGCGATGTCGGCGAGCTCCTCGCTGGTCGGGTTCGGGATCACGGCGCAGTCGCCGTAGACCAGCACCCGGTCTGCGAGCAGCATGAGGAAGACGCTGGACACGACGTCGACGCCGGGCTTGGTCTTGATGAACTCGAACGCCGGGCGGATCGTGTGGGCCGTCGTGTGCGCGGCACCGGAGACCATGCCGTCCGCCTGGTCGAGGTGGACCATCATCGTCCCGAAGTAGCTGACGTCGCTCACGCGGTCCCGCGCCTGGTCGAGGTTGATGCCCTTGTGGGCGCGCAGCTCGCGGTACGTCTCGGCGAACTGCTCCAGCCGCTCGTCGCTCGTCGGGTCGATCACCTCCACCCCGTCGAGGTCGACGCCGAGCTCGTCGGCCCGCCGCCGCACCTCGTCGACGTGACCCAGCAGCGTGATGTCGGCGACGCCTCGGTCGGTGACGGTGCGGGTCGCGCGCAGGATCCGCTCGTCGGTGCCCTCCGGCAGCACGATGCGCCTGCGGTCCGCCGCGGCCCGCTCCACCAGCCGCCGCTCGAACATGCGCGGTGTGACACGTTCGACGCGGGCCACCGACAGTCGTCCCGTGACCTCGTCGAGGTCGAGGTGCTCGTGGGCGAGGTCGAGCGCACGACGCACCTTGCGGTGGTGGTGCGGCTTGATGACCGACGGCACCTCGGCGACCGCCGCGGCCGTGTCGAACGTGTCGGTCTCGACGGCGCCGACGGGCACGGTGCTGTGCACGCCGGCGAGCAGCGCGGCGACGCGGGGGTCCAGCTCGAACCCGCCCGTCAGCACGATGCCGGCGACCGACGGCAGCGACGGCGTGATGTCGGCGACGAGCGCGGCGAGGACCAGCGCGGTCCGGTCCGCCGGTGTGAGCAGGAGCGTCCCGTCCCGCATCCGGTCGATCATGTTCGGCATCGACATCGCACCGACGGCGATCCCCGTCACGGGCCGCTCGTCGTCGATCGGCGTGTCGTTGGTCGGCACGCGCTCGGCGCCGATGGCCTGGAACACCTCGGCCACCGTCGGCACCGCCAGCACCGGGTCCTCGGGGACCAGGCCCACTGGCACGTGCGCGTCGGCCACGGCCTCCCGGACCTCGTCGAGGATGTCGGTCGCGACGCGGTTGACGACCGTGCCGAGGTGGGTCGCCCCGATGTCGGTGAGCCGGTCGTGGGCGACGCCCACCGCGTCGGCCACGGCGCTCGGGCGTCGTTCGGTGCCCTTCACCACCGCGAGGACCGGGGTGCCGAGGTCACCGATCAGTGCCGCGTCGAGCTCGAGGTCGCGGGTGCCGACCACCCCGGTGTGGTCTGGCCCGTCGACCACCACCACGTCGCAGCGGTCGAGCAGGTCGTGATGGGCCTCGAGCGTGCGCGCGACCAGCTCGTCGACGCGACCCTCGGCGACGAGGTCGGCCAGCTCCGCCGCCGAGACCAGCTCGACGACGTCGTCGCGGCCCTGCGGCCCGAGGCGGGACGCGACCAGCTCGGCGCGGTCATCGTCCGGCAGCGGGATGACCGGACGGAGGTAGCCCACGCGGCCGGCTGTCGCCGCGAGGTGGTCGACGAGGGCCAGCACGACCAGCGTCTTCCCCGCGGCGGGCTCGAACGACGTGACGTGGATGCTCGTGGCCACCGGTCCTCCAGCACTCGGGGTGGCGACCGTACGCAACGACGCCCACCCGCGACCGGGTGGGCGTCGGCGGGGTCCGAGCCGTCAGCAGGCCAGCGCGGGGTCGGCGTGGGGCACGACCAGCGGCACGAAGTGCGTGACGTCGTCGTACGGCATCGCGCTCGACGTCACGAACGCCGACGGTGCAGCCCAGACCGACTGCCCGATGAACGACGCGTCGCCCGAGATCGTGTCGCAGGCCCGGACCTCGTCGGTCAGCAGCGCGGCAGGCACGGGGATCGCGATCTCGCCGGTCGCCGGGTCGAACGTCGCCGTGACGCCGCCGAGCTCCTCGCACAGGGTCACGTTGCCCTCACCGGTCTCGCAGTTGCCGCGCAGGGCGAAGTACCCGATCCCGGGGTCGCGAGGCGGCGGGCAGGACCCGGCCGTCGGGTCGCAGGCGCCGCGGGAGTAGTTCGTGAACTTGCCGTCCAGCTCGAAGGCGACGTCGTTGTACGAGAACGACCAGCCGTAGCGGGTGGCCTCCGGCATGCCGCCGGCGGCCGGCAGCTCGGTCATGCCCAGCGTGAAGGTGAACGTCCCGTCGCCGTACTCGAGGTAGGCGGCCTCGAAGTCCTGCCCGAGGGCGCTGCCCACCGCGGCCGCGTCACCACCGCCGCCCCAGTCGCCGACCGGCTCGAGGTTCTGGCCCTCGAACGCCGCGACGTTGAACCGTTCGACGCCGTCGGCCGGTGCAGCCGACCCGTCGCCCTCCGTCGCTGCCTCCGTCGACGCACCTGCGGTGGTGCCGTCCGCCTGTCGACCGTCCACACGGGTGTAGGCGAGGTCCGCGACGTACTCGGACGCGGCGGCGAAGTAGACGACCTCGACGAGGTAGTGGCGGGTCCCGGCGAACTCCGACGTGGAGACCGCGAACTCGACGCACTCGTCGGCAGCCTCGCACTGGTTGGGCTGGACGAGCGGCACCTCGCAGAAGGTCGCGCAGGCGAGGAAGTTGCCCGAGCTCGCGACCTCGTTGCCCCGACCGCCGTCGGCCGTCGACTCGAACACGGTGAGGTCGAAGTCGCCGCCCTGGACCGCCGCGGTGAGGTCGATGGTCACGTCGCCCAGGCCGAACTCGTCGGCGTCGGCGTCCTCGTCGGCGACCGGCTGCTCGACCGTCAGCAGGATCGTCTCGCAGTAGGCGTCGGGGTCGGACGAGCAGCGCACGCCGGACTCGGTGAACCCGGTGAGGTTGGCACCGCCCGGCAGCCCACCGGTCACCGTGGCCTCACCGTCCTCGCTGAACGTGACGGTGTGGTCGGTGTCGGCCTGCGCGCTGGTCGGCACGGGGGCGAACGCGAGCGCGCTCAGGGCGAGCGCGGCGGTGCTGATGGCGACGAGTGCTCGGCGCACGGGGGACTCCTGACGGATCGACGGCTGGGTGCAGCGGGCTGCACGCACAGGTCTTCGACGTCGGCGCCGTCACCTCCTCCCCGGCCGTCCACGGATCCGTCGTTGTCTACGGTCGGGGGTGCGGCGGAACAGGAGGCAACGTGGCACGGATCCTCAGCATCGACGAGGGCACGACGGGTGTGCGCGGCGTTGTCGTCGACGAGCACGGCACGCTGCTCGGCGCCGGCTACCGGGAGTTCACGCAGCACTTCCCCCGTCCCGGCTGGGTCGAGCACGACGCCACCGAGATCTGGGACGCCACACTGGCCGCGTGCCGCGAGGCACTGGACGTCACCGGGACCGCACCCGGCGACGTGACGTGCGTGGGGATCACGAACCAGCGTGAGACCGTGGTCGTCTGGGACCGGCGGTCGGGCGAGCCGATCCACCGCGCGATCGTGTGGCAGGACCGCCGCACCGCCGCACGGTGCGACGAGCTGCGCGAGGCCGGGCATGCCGACCGGATCCGGAGCAAGACGGGGCTGGTCGTCGACGCCTACTTCTCCGGCACGAAGCTGGCCTGGCTGCTCGACAACGTCGACGGGGCCCGCGACCGCGCCGCCGCGGGCGACCTGGCCTTCGGGACCATGGACACCTGGCTCTGCTGGCAGCTGTCGGGTGGGGCCGCGCACGTGACCGAGCCGTCGAACGCCTGCCGGACGATGCTGTGGGACGTCCGCAACGACCGCTGGTCCAGCGAGATGCAGGACCTCCTGGACGTCCCGGCCGCGCTGCTGCCGGAGGCCCGCGACTCGTCGGGCGACATCGCCCACACCGACCCCGAGGCGTTCCTCGGGATCGACGCGCCCATCACCGGCATCGGCGGTGACCAGCAGTCGGCCCTGTTCGGGCAGGGCTGCTGGACGCCCGGCACGTCGAAGAACACCTACGGCACCGGCTCGTTCCTGCTGCTCAACACCGGTGACTTCGCCGCCCAGTCCGAGCACGGGCTGCTGACCAGCGTGGGGTGGCGCATCAACGGCGAGACGACCTACGTGCTGGAGGGCGCCATCTTCGTCACCGGCGCGACGGTGCAGTGGCTGCGCGACGGCCTCGGCATCATCGACGGTGCCGAGGAGACCGAGGCACTGGCGCGCGAGCTGCCCGACGGCAACGAGGGCGTCTACCTGGTCCCGGCCTTCGTCGGGCTCGGTGCCCCGCACTGGGACAGCTACGCACGCGGCACGATGGTCGGCATGACCCGCGGCACGGGACGCGCCCACTTCGCCCGTGCGGCGCTGGAGGCCATGGCCTACCAGTCGGCCGACGTCGTCGACCTGATGCAGCGCGACTCGGGCCAGGAGCTCGTCGAGCTGCGCGTCGACGGCGGCGCGGCTGCCAATGACCTCCTCTGCCAGTTCCAGGCGGACGTGCTAGACGCGACCGTCCTCAGCCCGGCCGTCAACGAGACCACCGTGCTGAGCGCAGCGTTCCTCGCCGGCCTACGCACCGGCGTGTGGTCCTCCACCGACGAGCTCGCCGATGCCTGGCAGCTCGACCAGCGGTTCGAGCCGCAGATGGCGACCGACACCAGGGACCGCCTGCGGTCCGGCTGGCGCGAGGCGGTCGACCGCTCGCGCGGCTGGGCCCGTGTGATCGGCGAGGGCTGACGTGGGCGACCTCACCGACGAACTGCTGCAGACGCGGCGCGGCGTCGCACTCGTCGCGACCGGCGAGGCGTCCGCACGGCTGGAGGAGGCCGCGTCGGACGTCGGCACGCTGCTGTGCCTGGTCGGGCACGCGCTCACCGAGGTGCGCCGCGGCACCGACGACGGGCGCCTGGACGAGCTCGTGGCGGAGCCACCCACGTGGCTGGTCGACGCAGCCGCCCACTTCGCGCGGGCCGCCGACGTCGACTGGTGGGCACGATCGGCCACGACCGCCGTCCACCGGCAGGTCGCCGACGGGCTGACCGGCCTCGAGCTCACCGACCGACGCGGGCGTGCGCGCAGCCTCCCGGAGGAGGCCGGTCCGCACCTGCACACCTTCCTCACCGACGACCGCCGACGACCGGTGCGCCGGTGGCGACCGGACCCGTCGGTCGAGGTCGCCGTGCTCGACGGCCCCGACGACTGGGAGGCCGCCGGCACCGTCGTGCCTCGGGACGTCGACGGTGTGCACCTCACGCTGCGCGGCCTGCTCACGATCGAGCCCCCCGAGGACGCCGACTGGCCGTGGGAGACCGGCGGGGTCCTGTGGCACACCGCAGTGCCCGGCACACCGCTCCCCCACGACGAGACGGGCGCGTGGCACCACGACCACGACTGGGTCGGCATCGGCCGCGAGTTCGACCCACGGTTCGACGAGGGCGACGAGATCGACGGCTCCGAGCTCAGCGCCTGAGGTCGCGAGGGCCCGTCAGCCCCCGACGTCCCCGAAGCCACCGGTCAGCACGGGCATGACCACCGTCGACCCCTCGTCCGTCACGCCGTCGACCGGCCCGGTGGCGACGTTGACCGTCCCCTGTGCCCGCCCGTTCTCGAACGGGCTCGCCTGCGACTGCAGCACCAGCTGCAGCTGCTCGCCCGCCCGGAAGGCCCAGTGCACGGCGTCGAAGCGCACACGCATCCGCTTCCACCCCGGGGCGTGCTCGGCCGCCGCGAGCGAGCCGGCGTAGTCGAGGTCGACGGCCCCGTACGCGATGACGCGCTGGGTTCCGTCCGACGGATCGGTCGCCGTCAGGATCGGTGTCACCGTCCCGCCGGCCGATCCGGTCTGGAACCAGCCGTCGAGCTCGACGCTCCCGTGCACGATCGTGTCGGCGGCGGCCGGCCCCGTCCGGAACGCCAGCGAGTGGTAGCCGTGCCCACCGGGCAGCGCCCCGACGCCAGCGACGCCGCTGCCGTCGTTGAGCGGGTCGTCCGCGGTCAGACGCTCGTCGTCCACGCCGGCGTCGACCCAGGTGAAGACCGGTGCGTGGGGCGCGGTGAACCGGTTGACGACCTCGAGGGACCCGACCTCGCCCGTGCCGGGCGGCGGGACGCAGACGGGCGCACAGCCGAGGTCCTGCTCGAACGTGCGGTTGAGGTGCAGTCGGACGTCACGGACGTCCGCACGCGCGAACCGGCGCTCGTCGTGGTCGACACCGATCCGCGGCTCGTCGGCCATCGCAGCAGCACCTGCCGCGTCACCGAAGGCGCTGGCGACGAGGCCGTCCAGCAACTGGCTCGCACGACCCGTGCCGCGCCAGACGTCCTGGTCCGGCGTGCTCACGTGCAACCACGAGGTCGGTGGGCTGTCGACCCGGTCGAGCCCCGCGAGGATCTCGGGACCAGCACCGACGTGCTCGCCGTCGCGGCTGAAGTCCTGCACGAGCAGCGGCGTGGTGAGCCGGTCCAGCCGGTCGCGGCTGTCACGGCTCGTCCAGAACTCGGTCCGGGCGGGGTCCTGCGCCGCAGGCGGGAAGGCGCAGTCACCGAGCGTGGCGGTGAGCACGGTCGTGAGGGGGTCGTCGACGAGGCGCACGTTGCCCCGGCTGTGCAGTCGGTCGTGCGGGTCGAGCGTGCCACCGGCGATGGCCAGTCCGTCCACGTGCACCGGGTCGTCGTCGAGCACTGTGGCGAGGGCGGCGTCCGACGTCCGCAGCTCGGTCGCGAGCACGATCCGGCCGTCCAACGACGAGTGCACGTCACCCGCGTCGTCCGGCTCTGCACCGGTCAGCACACCGACCAGCTGCCGCACGTCCGCCCGGTCCTGCGGGCCGGCGAGGTCACCGCAGGCGCGGTCCTGCTCGGCGACGTCGGCGGTCCACATCGCCGCCCAGGCGTAGGCGTAGCCCTGTTCGAGCCAGCGCTCCGGCAGCATGCGGTGCTCGATCGCCTCGTGACCGTCGGTGATCTCCACCACGACCGGCTGCGGGCCGGTCCTGGTGCCGTCGGTCCACAGCTCGACCTCCGCCGGTCCGACCGTGAACGTGGTCACGACCGGTTCCACGTGCTCGACCGCGGGCGCGAAGCCCAGGGCAGCGAGGACCGACGCCGCCAGGATCCCCATCGACAGGACACGTGGACGACGGCGCATGCGGGCTCCCGGTGGTTGCTCATGGACCCGTTCGCCGGGAGGAGGCTCGTCCCCTGCTCCCGAACGGGCAGCGAGCGCACTGCGTTCGACGGTCTGCGGGCGGCGCGGGGCGGGAGTGTCACACCCCTTCCCGATACTTCCTGCATGACCTCGTACCGCCGCTCCTCTGA
>CAYMGL010000086.1:0-10078 GCA_964389945.1 uncultured Actinomycetota bacterium | reverse complement strand
AGCCCTCCTCGCGGAGGAAGCGCTCGAGCTCTGCGGCGATCTGGTCGCCGGTCGGGATCGGACCCTGCCCGATGGAGCCGGGGTCGTCCTCGGCCTCCTGGTCGTACGCCTGCTCGAGCATCGCGATGTGGGACTGCACGTCCGGGGAGCCGGCAGCCGCGTCGTCGAGCTTCTTGCGCTGGGTGACGATCTCGGTGTCGAGGTGGTCGGTCTCGACCTCCAGGTGCAGCAGCTGGGCCAGGGCCCGCAGGAGCACCTGGCTGGCCTCGGGGTAGTCGGTGGCGACGTAGTGCGGGATCCGCACCCAGAAGCCGGTTGCGTCCAGGCCCCCGGCAGCGAGCTCGGCCTCGACGGCGACCTGCGCGGACGCCGGGACCATGATCTCCTCCTGGGGACGGCCGAACTGGTCGAACACCGCCTCCTCGGTCGACGTCACGATCAGTCGCGAGCTGCGCGTGTGGGGGATCGGACCGGGCACGGCGCCCAGGCCGATGCTCCGTGTGACGCCGACGTCGTCCGCGAAGGCACGCAGGTCAGCGATGACGGCCTGCCACGCCAGGTCGGGCTCGGCGCCGAGCACCACGAGCAGGTCCGGGCCGGCGCTCGGCCGCACCCAGTGCAGCTCCAGCTTCGGCCACTCGAGCTGGCGCAGCGAGCCGCGCTCGATCTCGAGCACGGGTCGACGGTCGCGGTAGTCGTAGAGGCGGTCGGGGACGAACGCGCCGATCCGGCGTCCGTCGAACTGCTCCAGCAGTTCACGGGCCGCGCGCGTCCCACCCTCGCCCGCGTCGGTCCAGCCGTCGAAGGCGATGAGGAGCACCGGGTCGTGCAGGTCCGGTGGCAGGGGGCCGTCAAGTCGTAGGAGTTCCATGGCGGCGATGGTACGACTGCCCCGGGTGCCACCGGGCACCGACGAGCGAGCAATGAGGGGCGAGGCTGTGGAGGAGGTGCCCGAGGACGTCGCCCGGTGGGCGACCGGGCCCGGCCTGCCCGTGATCGCCGAGGTCGCAGCAGCCCTCGACGACGGTGCCGACGTGCTCCGGGTCGGCACGAGGCTGCGGCGGACCCTGGACCCGCCACGGGCGGCCTTCGCGACCGCCGCAGCGGCCACCCGGTTGCGCGCCGTCGCGGCCGGGATCGAGGGGGCCGACGAGCTCGTGCTGACGCGTGAGGCGCTGGAGCAGGCCAGCCACCCGGCCGCCGCGGCCTGGCGGGCGGCCCGTGCCGCGGCGGCCGCCGGCGAGCACGCCCCCCCGGTGCAGGACCGCTGCGCCGGCACCGGCGGCGATGCCGTCGCCCTCGCACGGCACGGTCCCGTGCTGGCCGTCGAGCGCGATCCCGGCCGGGCCGTCCTCGCCGCACACCGAGCCGACGTGCTCGGCGTCCCGGTCGAGGTCCGGGTCGGCGACGCCCTGGACCCGGACCTGGCATGCGACGGTGCGGTCGTGCACGCCGACCCCGACCGCCGCGACGGGCGCGGCCGGCGAGCGCACCGGTTGGCCGACCACGCCCCGTCGGTCGCCGCACTGCTCGCCGCGACCACGGCGGCCGCCGGCCAGCTCGTGACGGTGACCCCGGGGCTGGCGTGGGACGACCCCGACATCCCTGCGGACGCCGAGGTGGTGTTCCTGCAGCACGGCAGGCAGCTCCTCGAGGCGGTCCTGTGCCGAGGCACCGCCCGTGCCGCCGGTGCCCGTGCGACCGCGGTGCTGCTCGATGCCGGCGTCGAGCGGAGCAGGGCGACCGACCAGCGCGAACGGCTGCACCGTGGCCCGGTCGCGGCACACCTCGTCCTGCCGGGCGCGGCCGCCGTCCGGGCGCGGCTCCACGACGAGCTCGGTGCCGAGGCAGGGGCGCACCGCGTGGCGGAGCACCGGGCACTGCTGACGGTCGACACGCCACCGCCGCCGTCCCCGTGGTTCGACGTCGAACGGGTGGTCGCCGTGACGGCGCCACGGCCGGCGTCGGTCCGCGAGGCACTGCCCGTCGACCGCCGCGTGGCGGTCCTCCTGCACGGCCTCGACGTGGACGTGCCGGGCTTCCTCCGCGACCTCGGGGGACCACCGACCGGCCCCGAGGACGTGCGGGTCCACCTGGTGCGGCGCGACGAGGACGCCGTGGCCATCATCACCGAGCCCGTCACCGTCTGAACCGGTCGTGCGGACGGTCCCGCCGACGCGGCATCGTCGCACGGCCTCGGTACCGTCGTGCCTGCACACCCGTCGACCACCGCCACCCGGACAGGCCCATGGACGACACCACGCTCACCGCCCCCGACACCTCGCTTGACGAGGTGCGGGGTTGCACGCGGTGCGATGGTGAGCAGTACCTCGTGGCCGCCGAGCGGGGGATGGGGACCTACCGCTGCGACACCTGCCACATGGTGGTCGGGTTCGACCTCGAGGCGCGGCCCAGCGAGTTCCTCGTCAAGCGCGGCCTGCCGGCCCGGTACACCCGGGACGTCTTCGGGGAGCGCCTGACCGTCGACGAGCGCCGGTTGGGCCGCTGATCGCGACGCCGACCGGCACCTGCCGCACCTGCGGCCGGACCTTCGAGGTCCCGGCCGCGGTCGTCGAGAAGTACCCGGGGTGGACGCCACCGCAGTGTGGTGACTGCTACGGCGGCTCCTCCGGCGGTGGCGGTGGGTCCTCGAGCCGCGGTCCGGGCCGCGGCGGGAACGAGGAGCACCTCACGATCGTCGAGGTCCTGGAGAAGTACCACGACGGCCCGACGACGGGCGTCTTCACCGACGGCTCCGCCATCCCCAACCCCGGTCCGGGGGGCTGGGGGGCGGTGTGGGTCGTCGACGGGGAGGTGCTGGCCCAGGACCACGGCCACGAGCCGGACACGACGAACAACCGCATGGAGCTGACCGCGATCATCCGCGGCATCGGGCTCGTCCCCGCCGGCCGTCCGGTCGTCGTCCACACCGATTCGCGGCTCGCCGTGGACACGCTCACGAAGTGGGCCGCGGGGTGGGAGCGTCGCGGCTGGAAGCGCAAGACCGGGCCCATCAAGAACCTCGACCTGGTCAAGGAGGCCTGGGCCCTCGTGCAGGAGCGGCCCGAGGTCGAGCTGCAGTGGGTCAAGGCGCACGCCGGCAACCGTTGGAACGAGTACGCGGACGCCCTCGCCACGGCCTGGGCGCGCGACGAGCTGTAGCGCGCCCATCGCCTGCTCGTGTCGGGCGTGGCAGGACCTCGCTACGATAGTTCGAGTTCGAAGGAGTTCGTGTGCAGGATGCAGTCGTGGAGGTCGAGGGCCTCGTCCGCACGTTCGGTGACTTCCGCGCGCTGGACGGTGTGGACCTGACCCTGCGCCGCGGCAACGTGCTGGGGCTGCTCGGGCCGAACGGCGCGGGCAAGACGACGCTGGTCAGCGTGCTGGCGACACTGCTGCCACCCACCGCAGGCAGCGCACGGGTGCTCGGCATGGACGTCACCGAGGAGGCCCGGTCCATCCGACGCCGGATCGGGCTGACGGGGCAGTACGCGGCGGTCGACGAGCTCCTCACCGGTCGCGAGAACCTGCGCATGTTCGGCGAGCTGTTCCACCTGCGGCCCCGTGACGCGGCGCGGCGCGCGGACCAGCTCCTGGAGCGCTTCGACCTCGCCGAGGCGGGGGACCGCCGCGCCGGGACGTACTCGGGGGGCATGCGCCGACGCCTCGACCTGGCGTCCTCGATGCTCATCCGGCCCGAGCTGCTGTTCCTCGACGAGCCGACGACCGGCCTGGACCCACGCTCGCGATCACAGATCTGGGACACGATCCGGGAGCTCGTCGCGATGGGCACGACGCTGCTGCTGACGACGCAGTACCTGGAGGAGGCCGACCAGCTCGCCGACCGGATCGCGGTCATCGACCACGGTCGCATCATTGCCCAGGGCACCGGCGACGAGCTCAAGGAGCAGGTGGGCGGGCAGCTGGTCGAGGTCGTCTTCGCCCGCGACGCCGACGAGGCCGCGGCGACCGACCTGCTGCGCACCCTCGGCCGTGTCGAGCAGCTGACGCCCACCCCGGAGGGGCGGGGCAGGCTGTCCGTCGTGTCCGGGGAGGGCGAGACCGGCATCGGCCTGCTCGCCGCCGTGTCGGCGCGACTGGACGAGCACCACGTGCCGGTGCGCGACGTCGGCCTGCGTCGTCCGACCCTCGACGACGTCTTCCTCGAACTGACCGGCGACCGCGCGGAGGGGCATGCATGAGCACCATCACCCGACCCGGGACCGACACGCCGGACGTGCTGGACGACCTGCCCGAGCCCTACGAGGGGGAGGGGCTGCGCAGCGCCGTCCGCGACGCCCGCGTCGTCACCCGCCGCAACCTCCTGCACTTCGTCCGGCAGCCCCGGCTGCTGGTGTTCTCCACGATCCAGCCGGTCATGTTCGTGCTGCTCTTCGCCTTCGTGTTCGGGGGCGCCATCGGCGGCGACCTGCCGGACGGGATCAGCTACACCGCGTTCCTGCTCCCGGGGATCTTCGTCCAGTCGACGATCTTCCGCACGACACAGACTGCCGTGGGCCTCGCAGAGGACCTCGAGCGGGGCGTCGTGGACCGGTTCCGGTCCATGCCGATGAGCCGCTCCGCGGTGCTCGTCGGCCGGACCCTCGCGGACCTCGTGCGCAGCCTCGTCGTGATCGTCCTCATGGTGGCGGTCGGCTACCTCATCGGTTTCCGGTTCACCGAGGGCGTCGTGGCCGCCGTGGCGTCCATGCTGCTCGTCGGGCTGTTCGGCTTCGCCTTCTCGTGGGTGTTCGTCTACGTGGGCCTCAAGGTGCCGGGGGCCGAGGCGGCCCAGTCGGCCGGGTTCGTGTTCGTGTTCCCGCTCGTGTTCGTCTCGAGCGTCTTCGTCCCCGTGTCCACGATGCCGCCGGCCCTCGCGTCGTTCGCGAGGATCTCGCCCATCACCCTGACCGCGGACGCGGCGCGGGCACTGGCGATCGGCTCCGGCGACTGGGTGGCACCCACGCTCGGTGTGCTGGCCTGGTTCGCGGCGATGCTCGCCGTGTTCGTCCCGCTGTCGGTCCGGGCCTACACGGCCAGCCGCGACTGAACCGCGCGGACCGGATCAGTCGACGACGGGGTCGCTGATGTCGGTGAGCATGGCCGGGAGCTGCTCCTCGGCGATGCGCCGGACCTCCGCGGTGAGCGGGGGCAGCTCGAGGGTGCCGAGGTCGACCCGCTCGCCACGTGCGCCCGTGACCTGGAGCAGCAGTCCCCGGTCCTCGTACTGCACCAGCACGTTGTAGGGCTCGGTGCCGGCCTCGAGGTCGTGACTGTCGAGGACGGCGTCGAACCCGCCCGGGTAGGGGTTGCCACGCGGGATCTGGACGTCCGCCAGGTCGGCAGGTGCGGCCTCCAGGAAGGGGCGCGTCGACGGCGGCAGGTGGAACTCGAAGCCTCGCAGGCTGTCGGCGAACATCTCGGCCACGAGTGGGTCGCTGACGAAGGTGCCGCCGGTGACCGGCGTGTCCTGGGCCTTGAAGGCGACGACACGCGCCGGGACCGGGGTGCCACCGACGCGCACGGCACCCGTGACGACGAGGTGGGTGGATGGGTCGATGGCCATCTCGGCGTGCGTGAGGAACGCGCCACGGTTCTTCTCGTACATCGCCGGGATCGTGTCGGCGTACGGACCGTGGAACTCGGTCCCGTGCTCGAACGTCCAGATCAGCGTCGAGGTGGCGGCGTGGCCCCAGTCGCGACTGGTGCCCGAGGTGGGGTAGAGGCCGAAGGACTGCTTGGGCTCGTAGCCGTTCGAGGTCGCCATGGCGAGGCCGATGTCGTTCATCAGCCGCCAGTCGCGCGAGCGGTTGCTGTCGGGATCGCGACCCCACGGGTGGAGCATGATCTCGCCCGACGTGTGGTGGGTGATCGCCGTGATGGGTGCGCGGCGGAGGAACGACCACCGGATGTTGCGCGCCTCCGGCTCGGAGTACGGGGCCGTCCCGCGGTAGGTCTGGTCGACCTGGATGCCCGAGCTGCCCTCGTCGTCGCCCCACAGGAACCCGTAGTTGCGGTTCATGTCGATGCCGTAGTTGTCGACGTTGCCCCGCCGCGTCCCCGGCTGCCCGGGCAGCGGCTCGACGTTGTGGTTCACGCCCGAGAAGTTGCGCAGGTTCTTGCGGTTGTAGGACTCCGCCCCTGCCACCGACAACCCGAGGCTGACGGCGAGACCCGCGACGTTGGACTCGTCGGCCTGGACGGGCGACTCGCGGCTCCGGATGAACCCGTCCGGGTTGAGGTTCGGGATGATGATCGTTCGGGCGTTGTCGACGATGTTGGTGATGCGCGGATCGGTGCCGTAGCTCTCCAGCAGGTCGAACGCCCACATGATCGGCATCTCGGCGGCGGGCCACTCGCGTGCGTGGTGCATGCCGTCGACGTGGACGACCGGTCGGCCGTCCTCCCGGTTGACGTCCGTGGCGATCTCGATCCCGAAGACGTGCCGGCCGAGCAGCGACGTGTGCGGCGTGCTGACCATCCGCGCCCGTGAGGGGAAGCGAGCGACGAGGCTGCGCAGGTCCGCCTCGAAGTCCTCCCAGTAGCGGTAGTCGTCGCGCTCACCTGGCTGCTGGGGCACCAGGCGCGACGGTCGCTGCCGCCGGTGGGCCAGCAGGTCCTGGTGCAGGACCTGCACGTCGACACCCGCAGCGCGGAGCCGCTCCATGTCACCGGGGCGCAGCAGCACCTCCATCCCGCCGTCGGGCAGGACGCGGTGCGTGTCGTCCAGCCGGGCGACCGCACGTCGGTGCACGGCGTTGCGGGGCGCACCGACGCGCGCGAGCTGCAGGGGCGGCGCGTCCGCGGCGACGACCGTGCGATCGTCGAGCACGCGGATCGCGGGCGTCGCGGCCATCGTGCCGATGGCGGCGGTCGAGTAGCCGAGGCCCTGCAGGAGCTGGCGACGGGAGAGACGGGACAACGTGTGACTCCGGGACGGGTGCGGGGGGACTTCGGCACGCGGCTGCCGGGTTCCTGCTGGCCGGACGACCTGGCCACCGGGTCGCGCACCGCGGTCCTACGGTCGGGGGCAGCGGACGGGCGATCCGGGACACGGCGTGGACGAACTGACGGCACTCGAGGTGCTCGGGCTGCGGCCACCGGTCGACGCTGCGGCCGTCAAGCGGGCCTACCGCCACCTCGCGCGCGAGTTGCACCCCGACGCCGGGGGCGATGCCGCCGCGTTCCTGAGGGTCCAGGCCGCCTACGAGGTGGTGCGGCAGGGGAGCGACCGCGGCCCCGCCCCCCAGCAGCGTGTGGCGAGCGTCGACGACCGGTGGTGGGACGGCGGCTCGGCGTGGCACGACGGGCCGGTGGACCACGACGGCATCGACCTCACCACGCAGGTCCCGGACGGCGGACCAGTGCGGATGGACGTCGAGACGTTGGCGGTGCTCCTGCACGGCGCGTCACCGGTCCGGCCGGTCCGCCTGCACAGCCGCGCACCGGGGTCGCGACTGCACCGGATCGTCGGCTGGCTGCAACCCGACCTGCTCGCCACCACGACGATCGGGGCTGCGGCGGACGGTCGCCGTCGGGGCCACGACGTGCGGGTCGAGGTCAGCAGTGCCGGGGGCCGCGGGAGACGGCTGCTGGCTGCCGTCGAGCCACCCGGGAGCTGGACGCTCGCGCGCGGCTCCGACACGGCCCGACTGCGACGGGACCTGCGCCCGTGCCGGGACCAGCGGGACACCGCCGTCCGGGTCGCCCGCGAGGTTGCGGCCGCGCTCGAGGCGGTCGGGTGGCCACTGGGGGAGTGGTTCCGCCTGCAGCCCTGAGGACCGGCTCAGCACCTCCGCGCCGAGTGGTCATCGGCTGCCTACGCTCCGATGCGACCGGAGGGAGTCCCGATGAACCCGCCCGCCAACTGGTACCCGGACCCGACCGGCCGTCATGGCCAGCGGTACTGGGACGGGACGCAGTGGACCGAACACGTCTTCACCGACGGTGTGCAGGGTGTGGACGCACTCGACGACACCGCGGTCGCGGACTCGTCGGACGCGACGACCCGGGACGAGCAGGACCCTGCCGCCGACGGCGAGCCCGACGTCGTCGCGGACGCGGAACCGGCGCCGCTGCCACGCCGGCAGCGACGGGCCACGACGTCGGGCGAGGGGCCGTCGGACGGCGGCATGGACCAGCCCATCACGGGGGCCGAGGAGCTCTTCGAGCCCGGTGACGAGCCGGCGGCCGACGAGCCCGTGACCGAGACCTGGACCCCGGACGAGGCAGCTCCCGACGACGAGGACGCTGCCGTCGCGCCCGAGGTCGAGCCCGACGACGTCGTCGCCTCGGTGGACGAGGCGTCCGAGCCCGCGTCGACCGACTTCTCGGACGCCTTCGTCCTGGCACCGGAGACCGCGAGCCGCCTCGTGAGCCGCTCGAGCCGTGGCGAGGACGAGGCCGGTGACGAGTCGGTCGAGGACGCCGGCGACGACGCGGTGGCCGCGGACAGCGCACCCGTCGAGGACGAGGCCGATGCCCCGGTGATCGATGCGCCGCCGCCCACCATGCCACCGCCGACGGGCGGCCCCGGCCCCGAGCCGGACGCCCTCGGCATCAGCGGCGACCTCGTCGGCGGCGCCTTCGCGGAGCGCGAGGACGGTGCAGCCGTCGCACTGCAGAACAGCCGCATGCTCCGCTGTGCCGCTGCTGGCGGCATCATCGCGCGCCAGGGGACGATGGTGGCCTACCAGGGCGACGTCACCTTCGAGCGCCAGGGGGCCGGCGGCGTCGGCCGTGCCCTCAAGCGAGCTGCCACCGGCGAGGGCCTGGCCATGATGCGTGTCGCCGGTGACGGGGACGTCTTCTTCGCCGACGCGGGCCAGCACGTCTTCCTGCTGCACCTCGACGGGGGCCCGGGCCTGAGCGTCAACGGGCGCAACGTCCTGGCCTTCGCCGCCTCGCTGGACTGGGACATCGAGCGGGTCAAGGGTGCCAGCCTCATCGCAGGTGGGCTGTTCAACACCACCCTGCGTGGCCGTGGCTGGGTGGCCCTCGTCAGCGACGGCGAACCGGTCGTGCTGCGGACCGACGAGGCCCCGACCCACGTCGACGTCAACGCCCTGGTGGCCTGGTCGGGTGGGCTCTCGACACGGATCACCAACACCGTCAGTGCCAGGAGCCTGGTCGGCCTCGGCTCGGGGGAGGCGTTCCAGATGGCCTTCGACGGCGTGGGACTGGTGATCGTGCAGCCGTCGGAGGGACCGAGCGGCGGCGCCGCGGCGACGTAGGAGGTCAGCCGGCGCCCGCGTCCCCGACCGCCGTCTCGGTGCGGCGCATGATCGTCTGGACCGTGCTGGCCACGGTCCGGTCGATCGCCGGCCCGGCCAGGCGCAGGGCCGCCCGGGGGAGGGGCACCCGCAGCTCGAGCCGCCACAGCGTCACCAGCAGTGAGCCCCCCTGCGCCGTCGGGGCCGGGTCCAGCGTCAGGTCGAGGCGGGCACCTGCGTCCGAGTCGTCGGTCGTGACGGCCTGGATCTCCACGACGTCGCCGTCCCGGTGGAACGTCGGCACGAGGACCGTGTCGAAGCTCGCCAGCCCGAGACTGATGCGGGGGATGACCCAGCGGGCCGGTGGTCCGGGTCGGGACCGCCGCTGGTCGAGCAGGTCACCCAGCAGCCGCGTGACCGCGACCGGGTCCGACAGCACCGAGGCGACGTGATGCGGACCGGCCGCCAGCGATGCCTGCTGGCGGCCGGTCCGCGTGATCGTGCGCGGCATCGTCAGGCCGGGCCGAAGAGCCCCGCGTCCAGCTTCGTGATCCGCCCCTGTCGGGCCAGGTTGCCGAGCGAGGCCGACACCGTCGACGTCGAGACCTCGTCGCCCACGTCGGCGAGCGCCTCGACGACCTCCGCCGTCGTGATCTCGCCGTGGAACTCCACGAGGGCGACCAACCGGTCCGTGCGCGGCAGCTCGAGGTCCGCCCACGGCGCGTCGTCGAGCGAGATCTCCTCGTACTCGACGTCGTCGTCGTCGACGTACTCGAGCGGGTTGCCGTGCTCGTCGACCGGGTTCCCGTCCTCGTCGACGTACTCCACGATCACGTCGTCGTCATCGTCGACGTACTCGACGACCT
>CAYMGL010000085.1:0-10089 GCA_964389945.1 uncultured Actinomycetota bacterium | reverse complement strand
AGCCCGAGCTCGTCGTAGTGGTGCAGCGTCCGCACCGACACGCCTGCGAGGTCCGCGACCTCCCCGACCGTGCGCATGTGCTCGTCCTTCCGTCGCGGCGAACTGTGCAGCCTCACGCCACGTCAGGCTCCACCCCTCGTGCGCCTCCCGCACGCACGGTGCCTGTGGCAGGCTGCCGCTGCCACGGGCAGGAGCGAACGGTGGACTTCCTCGACAACGCGATCAGCTGGATCGGGCACGACCCGGCGGCGCCCGACTGTCCCGAGTGCGGGCACCCGTGGCGACCGGACATCGACGAGGCAGCGGCGGTGGTCGCAACCGCACCGGCCCGCTACGCCGCGATCCTCGACAGCGGCGACCCGTACCGGATCGTCGCGCCCCTGACCTGGTCCGCCAGCGCCTACACCTGGCACGTCACCGACCTCTGCAACGCGTGGGCCGAGCGGGCCGTCAGCCTCGAACGAGAACCCGACCGACCGCTCGCCGGGTTCGACCCCGACGAGCTCGCCGGTGCCCGCAACTACCTCGGGATGGGTGCCGGGGCCGCCGTCTGGGCCCTCGAGCGGGCCGCCCGACGGCTGTGCACCGTCGTCGTCGACGAGCAGCGCTCGACGCTCGCGTTCGAGCACGCCCAGTGGGGCCCCGGCACGATGCTCGACGGGTTCCTGTGGGTCACGCACGAGCTCGCCCACCACGAGCAGGACGTCACACGCAGCGCTCAGTCCACGGGGCCCTGATCCGGGGTGCCGGCGTCGGAGTTGACGTCACCGCGCTCGAGGCGGACCAGCGGCCCGTCGGCGAACAGGTCGGGCGGCACGTGGATGCCGGCATCCACGTAGGCGGTGTCGGGGATACCGACGTCAGCGACCACGATCTCGCCGGCGTAGGGCGCCACGATCGACGTGAGCAGCCCGGTGGTCGGCAACCCCAGGGCAACCGTGACGTCCGCGTGCAGCACCGGGCCGCGCAGCCCGATGTCGGGCGAGACCCCCGACGGCAGGCCGATCGCCACCACCGGGAGGTCGTGCCGGGCGGCCCACGCGGCGAGCACCGCCGGTCCGCCGCGCAGTGGCGGCTCCGCACCCGGACCGAGCAACGCGTCGACGATGAGGTCGCCGGCGGGTCGGTCGACCTCGGGCACCGGCGTGCTGGCCATCCCCATGCGGCGGTCGAGCCGGACGTCCGCATCGGGTGGTGGCGGCGCGACGACGACGTGGTCGGGCAGGTCGACGTCGTCGCGGGCGTCGGCGAGGCGGACCGTGACGTCGGCCCCGTCGTCGAGCAGGCGACGCGCGACGGCCAGCCCGATGCCACCCGTCCCCGCCGGCCCCACGAGCACCGTGACGGCGTGGTCACCGACCGGGCCGTCCAGCAGGTCCGCGACGACGGTGCACACGGCGTCGGCCGCGTCGTCGGCCAGTCGCACGACGCCGTCGTGGCCGAGGGCACTCAGCACCCGGACCACGCCGGCACGGTCGACCGTGGGGACGGCCGACTCGCGCCGGTCCGGGAGGTCGTCGAGGCGGGTCCGCGGGGTCCACGAGGGGGCGTCCTCCCACGGACGCACCTGCAGCTCGTCACCGAGGTCCTCGGGGCTCGTGCCGCCCGACCAGTCCCCCAGCACGTCGCCCAGCAGCAGCGCCGTGACGATCGCCGTGGCCCCCCACAGCAGGTCCTGCTCCAGCTGCCATGCCCACGTCGAGCCCCCGGCCGACAGCGGCACGCCGCGCCACCGGTCCGGGTCGAGCAGCTGCCGGACGGGGACGCGCAGCACCTCGTCGACCTCGTCGGGGTTGGCCACGAGGTGGTGCGGCTCGTCCCACCAGGCGACGACCGGGGCCACCCAGAACCGGCTGGGTGGGAGGTAGAAGACGCGACCGCGCCCGAGCAGCGAGACCGAGTCCGGGCGCAGGGCCATCTCCTCGGCCGCCTCGCGCAGTGCGGTCTCGACGACGTGGTCGTCGTCGTCGTCGACGCGACCGCCCGGGAACGACAGCTGGCCGGGGTGCGACCGCAGGTCCCTGCGGCGACGCGTCAGGACCAGCTGCAGCCCCTCCTCGGGGTCCTCGGCGAAGAGGACGAGGACGGCGGCGATGCGGCCACCCTCAGGGACCTCGAGCGCGTCCTCGTCGACCTCCGCGAGCCGGTCGCGCACCGCGGCGGCGAAGTCGTCCGGTGCCGGCAGGTCCGTCATCCCAGCACCAGCCCGTCGAGGCCGTCGGCCTCGCTGACGACCAGCTCGTCGCAGCGCAGCACGTCCAGCACGCCCCGGACGATCAGCGCCCCCGCGGCGATGACGTCCTCGCGCCCGGTCTGGACCTCGTCGTGCTCGGCGATCCACGCGCGGTCGTGCAGGACCAGGTCGTTGCTGACGAGCAGGACGTCACCGGTGGTCAGCACACGGCCGTGCACGGCCCCGTCCTCCCACGGCCCGAGCTCGTGGTGCAGTGCGGCGAGGGTCGTGACGGTGCCCGCCACCCCCACGAGCGTGCCGATGTCGTCGGTCTCGATGCCGAGCTCCGCGAGGCCGCGCGTCACCTGGCCGTGCACCTCGGAGACCGCGCTCAGGACCTCGGCCTCGCTGGGCGGGTCACCTGGCATGTGGCGTTCGGTCAGGCGCACCGACCCGAGCTGCATCGAGACGGACGCGACGACCCGGTCGTCGACGTCGCCGACGACGAGCTCGGTCGAGCCGCCGCCCGGGTCCACGACCACGAGCGGTCGGGTCGCGTCGGGCAGCGAGCTCGCCACCCCGCGGAACGCACCGTCGGCCTCGTCCTCGCCCGACAGCACGCGGACGTCGACGCCCGGTGCGGCCTCGCGCACCCGGTCGAGGAATCGGTCCCGGTCGGCGGCGTCGCGCACGGCGGAGGTGGCGCCGAGGACGACCTGCCGGTCGAGCAGCCCGAGGTCACGCCACCGGTCCCGGAAGTCGGTGAAGGCCTCCATCGCCCGCTCGATCGCAGCGTCGGCGAGGTGGCCGGTCGCGTCCACGCCCTCCCCCAGCCGCACCATCCGCAGCTCGCGCGTGATCGTGTCGCCGTCCTCGTCGACGACGAGCAGCCGCATCGTGTTCGTGCCGACGTCGACCGCCCCGCGAGCGGGTTCGCGCTCGACTGCGCCGCGAGCGGGTTCGCGCTCGACCGCCCCGCGAGCGGGTTCGCCGACCATCAGCGCACCTCCGAGCCGTCGGGGCCCCACTCGTCCATCACGGTGTCCAGGTCGACGCAGGGCGCAGGACACGTGATCGGCAGGATCCGGTCCAGCGCCGCGTGGCCCACCACGTTGTCGCCGGTGGCGAGCGTGTGCCCCACGTGGCTGTGCAGGCACTTGACGTGGCCCTTCGCACCGCCGGCCCGCGGGGTGCCCGGCAACGGGTCACCGAGCGTCTGGCGGAACGCGACGTAGCGCTCCCCCGCCTCGTCGTAGGCCTGTGCGAAGTCCTCGTCGGTGTCCAGGCGCTCGTTGAGACCGACCATGACGTGGTCGGCCTCGAGCGTGCCCACCTGCTTGTTGACCAGGGGGCAGCTCGACCAGAAGGTCGTGGGGAACGGCGTGCCGTCCTCCAGCCGGGGGTCGACACGCAGGACGGTCGGCAGCCCGTGCGCACAGCGGTGGGCCACGGCGCTGCGGGCCCGTGAGGGCCGGCCGAGCTGCGCCGCGATGACGGCCTGCTCGACCGGCTCGGTGACGAGCGGCAGCGTGGCGACGCGTTCGTACGACGCCTCGGGGTCGCGCCGGACCGCGTCCTCCACGGTGCCGAGCGCCGGCACCGCCGCGTCCTCGAACACCATCACCGGACTCCTCGTCGCTCGGTCCCGACGCTACGTGCCCGCTGCGGCCACACGCGAACGCCGCCGCCCGGACGGGGCGGCGGCGTGCGGTGGTGCGTGGTCAGCGGCGCGAGGACATGCCCAGCCGCGAGCGCTTCTGGCGACGGCGGAGGCCGTTGCTGCGCTGCGAGGTGTGCATGAAGCGACGGAGCTTGCGGTTGAAGTCCTTGCCGTCCTTCGGCTTGAGGTCCGGGACCTCGTCGTCGAGCCAGTCGGGGTCGGCCCGCTTCATCGACAGGTCGACCTTGCCGTCGTCGCGGATGCTCATGATCGCGACCTCGACGACGTCACCCTCGGCGACGTGCGCGAAGATGTTCTCGACGAACGTCTCGGAGATCTCGGACACGTGGACCATGCCGTCGAGGCTCTGGCCGTCTCCGATGTCGATCTCGACGAATGCACCGAACTCCTTCACGGACGTCACGGTGCCCTCGAGGATCTTGCCCTCGAGTGCCTGCATGGGATTCTGCGTCTCTGCCGTCAGAAGTACTCACTCCTCGTCGACGCGGGGCGCCACGTCGCGTCGGGTGTGGAAGGTAGGAAGGGTGGCGCGACATAAGAGCGTAGGACAGGACGACCCGCATCGCAGCCACCATCGGCCGCACCGCACACCGGGCGATCGACGGGAATGTCGACGTCGAGGGCGTGGGAGCCGTCGGGCTCGCACTGCCGCGGTTCAGTCGAAAAGCCCGCTCACGGCCTCCCAGACCCGGGTGAACCAGCCGCGCTGGTCGGTCTCCACGTCGGTGAGGTCCGGCGCGATCCGCTCGCTGTCGGCCGTCGGCGGCACGATCACGTACGGCACCTGCCCCGGGCGCACCATGCCCTGCTGCTCCCGCGCCTCGGCCTCGATGGTGTCCGGGTCGTGCAGGTCCCGGACGCGGGCCGCGAGCGCCGCGTTCTCCTCCTCCAGCACCTCGAGGACGCCCTCACGCTGGTCCACGAGGTCGCGCTGGGTGAGCCACGTCTGGATCGGACCCGAGACGATCACGAGCGAGAGCCCCGTCGCGACCAGCAGTGCCACCAGGTAGGGACGGTCGCCGTGCAGGACCCGTCGCCGGGCCCGGCGCAGCAGCTCACGGGGCGACGGCGGACCGGTGGTCGCCGCGGCGCCCCCCTGCTGCTCGCTCACCCGTGCCTCCTGCTCAGCGGAACGCCGCCGCGCCGGCGTAGCGGGCCGCGTCACCGAGCTGCTCCTCGATGCGCAGCAGCTGGTTGTACTTGGCCACCCGGTCGCTGCGGGCCGGCGCGCCGGTCTTGATCTGGCCGGCGTTGGTCGCCACGGCCAGGTCGGCGATCGTCACGTCCTCGGTCTCTCCGGAGCGGTGGCTGACCATGCACGTGTAGCCGTGCCGGTGCGCCAGCTCCATCGTCTCGAAGGTCTCGGTCAGCGTGCCGATCTGGTTGACCTTGACGAGGATCGAGTTCGCGACGCCGAGGTCGAGGCCGCGCTGGAGCCGCTCGACGTTGGTGACGAACAGGTCGTCACCGACCAGCTGGACGCGGTCGCCGAGCTCGTCGGTCAGCGCCTTCCAGCCGTCCCAGTCCTCCTCGTCCATGCCATCCTCGATCGAGACGATCGGGAACCCGTCGGCGAGCTCGGCCAGCCACGCGGCGTGCTCCTCGGGGCTGAGGCTGCGCCCCTCGCCCGCCAGCTCGTAGGTCCCGGCGTCGCGGTCGAAGTACTCGCTGGAGGCGACGTCGAGCGCGAGCGCGACGTCGTCGCCCGGGGCGTACCCGGCCGCCTCGATCGCCTCGACGATCAGCTCGAGTGCCGCCGAGTTGGCGGGCAGGTCAGGCGCGAAGCCGCCCTCGTCACCGAGCCCGGTCGACAGCCCACGGTCCTTGAGCACCTTCTTCAGCGCGTGGTAGACCTCCGCGCCGCAGCGCAGGGCCTCGGCGAAGCTCGGGGCGCCGAGCGGGGCGACCATGAACTCCTGCACGTCGACGTTGCTGTCGGCGTGGCTGCCGCCGTTGAGGATGTTCATCATCGGGACGGGCAGCAGGTGCGCCGACGGCCCCCCGAGGTAGCGGTACAGCGGCAGCTCGCAGAAGTCCGCGGCCGCGTGGGCGACGGCGAGCGAGACGCCCAGCATCGCGTTGGCGCCCAGGTTCGACTTGTCGTCGGTGCCGTCGAGGTCGAGCAGGGCCTGGTCGACGAGCCGCTGGTCGGTGGCGAACATGCCGAGCACGGCGGGCTCGACGGTCTCCAGGACGTTGCGCACCGCCTGCTGGGTGCCCTTGCCGAGGTAGCGGTCACCACCGTCGCGCAGCTCGACGGCCTCGAACTCACCCGTGGACGCACCACTGGGGACCGCTGCACGACCCATCGCACCCGAGGCGAGGCCCACCTCGACCTCGACCGTGGGGTTGCCGCGCGAGTCGAGGATCTCGCGGGCGGTGACGAACTCGATGGCAGGGTTCACGGCTGCTCCTGTCGGCGAAAACGGTACGGGGGTCGGGGTCGTGCGCGGCGGAGGCCGCGCGGCGGGATCAGTCGCGCAGTCGCGTGACGACGGCGCCGAGCAGCGCGCCCAGCAGCGCGCCGAGGCCACGGTGCTCGCGACCCCCCAGCACGAGGCCGAGCAGCAGCCCGACACCGGCGCCCACGGCCAGCTCGACCGGGTCGAGCTCGTCGGCGGGGGCTGGCAGCGTGCCGCTCTGGTCCCAGCCCTCCAGCGGGTCGCGGTCCGGCGGCCGGACGGAGGTGCTCGGTTCGGGCTCGACGTCGTCCACGACGGCGGCCGCGGCCGGCGTCAGGGGCGGTCCGTCGGCCTCCGCGACCTCCTCACCGTCCGGCACCTCGGTCGCGGCGGGCTCGGTGGTCGCCCCGAGCTCGACGTCCGGGTCGGCGTCACCATCGTCGTCTGCCTCGGCGTCACCATCGTCGTCGGCCTCGTCGTCGGCCTCCGGCGCGTCGGCCTCCTCGGCCAGCGCGTCGGCCGCACCCGCGGGCTCGTCGGCGGGCAGCGCTGCGGCGGGGGGTGGCACGGGCGGCGGCTCCTCGGGCGTGACCGCGTCGTCGTCCGGGTCCTCCGGTGCGAGCGACAGCTCGGTCCCGCAACCGGGGCAGGGCGCGGGCTCGGACGTGATCTGCTCGACGAACGCGGTCGCGAGGAAGCGACCGCACTCGGGGCACTGGGGGGGCGGCACGAGCACCTCGGGGGCTGGCGACGGGGAACGCCACGGAGCCTAACGAACGGGTCCGGCGCGGCGTCGGTCGCCGCTCAGCCGTACCGCTCGCGCGCGTCGGCGATCAACGCCAGCCGTTCGTCGTCCGACGCCTCGGCCAGGTCGATGTCGCGCTGGCGGGCGAGGTCGAGGAACCCCTCCACGCGCAGTCGGAAGCGGTCCGCAGCTGCGCGCAGCGTCAGCTCGGGGTCGAGCCCCGTCTGCTGGGCGAGGCCGACGACCGCGAGCAGCAGCTCGCCGTAGGCCGCACCACGCCCCTCGTCGTCGGTGGCCGCCAGGGTCTCCAGCCGGCGACGGACCAGCGCGAGTGCGCCGTCCCCGTCCGGCTGCGGCACGTGGTGCCTGGCGGCACGCGAGACCAGCTTGGCCACGAGTGGCACGGCGGGCTGCGACGTGGCGACGCCGTCGAAGGGACCCTCGCGCCCGGGCTTCTCGGCGCGCTTGAGCTCCTCCCAGTTCGCCACGACCTCGTCGGCGTCCTCGACGTCGACGTCGCCGAACACGTGCGGGTGGCGGTGGACGAGCTTGTCGGCGATGCCCCTGGCGACGTCGTCGATCGTGAAGGCGCGGCGGTCGGCGCCCACCTGCGCGTGGAAGACCACCTGCAGCAGGACGTCGCCGAGCTCCTCGACGATCTCGCGGTCGTCACCGCCGGCGATGGCGTCCAGCGCCTCGTAGGTCTCCTCGACGAGGTACGGCGCCAGCGAGGCATGGTCCTGCTCGAGGTCCCACGGGCAACCGGTGTCGGGGTCGCGCAGCTGCCGCTCGACGTCCACCAGCCGAAGCAGCTCGCCGCCGGCGGGCAGTTCGGCGAGGAAGATCCACTCGACCTCGACGTGCCGCCGCGCGGCCTCCAGCCCCACGGCCCGGCCCAACTCGCCGTCGGCCGGCCCGAGCAGGACCACGCACGCGGCACCGGTCTCGGCGCGGTCGCACAGGCCGCTGGCCAGCCGGCGGTCGGTCGGTGCGCCCCGGTCCTGCAGCAGGTCGCGACGGTCGCGGACGTCCAGCGACCCGTCCGGGATCGGCTCGACCGGGATGTCGGCCCGTTCGAGCGCCGGCCACGCCGGGTGCGCCTCCGGGTCGCGCAGCAGCACCACGTCGGCCGACGTCAGCGCCTCCCACCCGGCGAAGCCGAGCAGGCCCGGCGCACCGGGCGCCGACTCGACCAGGACGATGCGACTCACTGCTGCGGCGTGGGCGCGTCGTCGCGCACGATGCTCTGGCTGGTCGCGTCCCACCGACCGAAGCGGCCGGCCACCTCGACGTCGGCGTCGCTGCGGACCTGGCGGAACCAGAAGCCGAACAGGTCGTCGCCACGACCCTGTTCGAGGTCGGCCCGGACCTGCTCGACGGCCTCGTCCTCGGGCGTGACGACGAACTCGTCGACGCGGATGACGTGGAACCCGAACTGGGTCTCGACGGGACCGAGCAGCTCACCGGGCTCGGCGGGGCCGGACCAGATCGCGTCCTCGAAGGCCGGCACGTACGAGCCGCGCGGCGCGAGGCCGAGCGAGCCGCCGGCCTCGGCCGAGCCCGGGTCCTGCGACAGCTCCGCAGCGACGTCGGCGAAGTCCTCGCCGGCCTCGATGCGGTCGAGCGCCGCCTGGGCCTCGGCCTCGGTGGGCACGAGGATGTGGCTCGCGCTGACCTGCTCGAACTCGCCGGCACGGGCCTCGTACTCGGCCAGGACCTCCTCGTCGGTGAGCGGCTCGCCCTCGAGCAGTGCGTCGGTGATCTGCTGGCGGAGGCTCACGACCTCCTGGTTGCGCCGGAACAGGTCGAGCGTCTGGCCCGCCGAGGTCAGCTGGACCTCGAGCGCCTCGATCCCCCCGGCCTCCTCGATCGCCGCGTCCACGAGCTCGTCGACGTCGGCCTCGGTGACCTCGATGCCGAACTCGTCGGCAGCGGCCGCGCTCGCGAGCTTGATCTGGAAGAGGTTGTTGAGCACCAGGGTCTGCAGCTGCACGCGGCGCTCGACCTCGGAACCCGTGAACTGCTCGGCCTCGAGCGCGCCGGCCTCGACCGACCGCTCGACCTCCGCGTCGAGCTCGGCGACGGTGACGGTCGCCCCGCCACCGCGGGCGGCGACGTCGCCGTTGCCGATGCCGGTCAGCCCGGTCGAGCCGTCACCGGTGAGTGCGGCGCAGCCGGACAGGACGACGGCGATGGCGAGGAGTGCTGCGACCTGGGAACGCAAGTGTTCGTCCTGACGGCAGGCGGGCACGGACGGCGGCCGAGTGTACGGCTCAGCCCTCGTCCTCGGCCGCGCCCTCCTCCGCGTCCGCCCCGTCCTCGGGCGCGGTCTCCTCGGCCTCCGGCAGCGCGGCGACGACCATGCGGCGCTGGGGGTCCCACTCGCCGTAGTACGGGTCGACCTCGACCTCGAGCTCGGCGAAGACCGTCTCGAGGAACTCGTTGAACTGCGCACCCACGACCTGCGACTCCAGCTGGTCACGGACCTCCTCGAACCCGGGCGTCGTGCGGGCGTCGACGATCAGGACGTGGAACCCGAACTGGCTCTCGACCGGACCGACGACCTCGCCGAGCTCGGTGTCCTCGCTGTAGATCGCCTCGCTGAAGGGCTCGACGTACGAGCCGCGCGGGGCCTCGCCCAGCGCACCACCGTTGGCGGCCGACCCCGGGTCGTTCGAGACCTCCTCGGCGACCGCACCGAAGTCCTCACCGGCCTCGAGGCGGGCGAGCACGTCCTGCGCCTCCTCCTCGGTGTCGACGAGGATGTGGCGGACCTCCGAGGTCTGGAACTGCTCGGGGGCGGCGTCGTACTGCGCCCGCAGCTCCTCGTCGGTGATCCCGCCCTCGGCGGCGAGCTCGGCCTGGATGTACTCGACGAGGACGGTCACGTACGCGTTGTCCCGCGCGAAGCCCAGTGCGTCCTCCGACGACAGCCCGGAGTCCTCGGCCAGCTGGTCGAAGGCCTCCTGGCCACCCTGCGCCTCGATCTGCGCCTCGAGCGCCGCCTCGACGTCCTCGTCGGGGATGTCCAGCCCGAACCGCTCCTCGACGGCCGCCTCGACGGCCCTGAGCTGGATCTCGGCCGACA